>DATJZY010000028.1 GCA_035577985.1 Candidatus Eisenbacteria bacterium | reverse complement strand
ATTCCCGGCGAGCCCAGGAACGGCCCGAAGCTCACGCCTGCGTACGCCAGCAGCGAAGCGTCGAAGGTGAGGTCGAGGTCGAATGCGCGCACGCTCGGCGGCGCGAAGTCGCCGAGCTCCGGAGCGCCGAGGACGAGGAGCTCGACGTCGAAGGAGGCACCCAGGTCGACCGCAGCTGGCGCCGAGACCGAGATCGTGAGCGCGCGCCCCGGCGCCGGAAGGAGCGAGAGGGCTGCGACGGCGACCCAGAGTCCGGTTCTCGGCATCTTCATCGTCTCCTCGCGGCACGCCGGGTCCGCAGCGATCGCGTCCCCCGCAGCGCGATCAGGACCAGGACCGGTTCGATCCCCAGCAATCCGCAGGCCGCGCACTGCGCGAACGTGCACTCGTTGGCGCACGCGGCCGAGTCGAAGATCGTGACCTTCCCATCGCCGTCGGCGTCGCGCGGGTCGTCGGCGGCCACGGTGGTGCCGATCCCATCGACGATCGCCTGGACGTCGCTGCGGTCGATCACGCCCGAGCCGTCGACGTCGCAGCCCTCCGACACGTCCGCGAGATCCTCGCAGCCGGGGTCGGCGGGGTAGTCCGCAAGTCCGTTTCCGTCGTTGTCGATGCCGTCGGAGCATTCTGGCGTGCGGATGGCCAGGGTGTGCTCGCGTGTTGTAGCGATCGCCGTGGCCGTTCCACGGACGCCGTTCAAGGACGAAGGTGGCGTCGCTTCGCCGACGGAGTTGTCGCCCCAGCAGACGACCGCGCCGCTGCCGGCCTGGATTGCACAGGCATGGTCCATGCCGACCGCGATCGCCGAGGCGCTTCCGGATGTCCCGTTCACGGACGAAGGCGGCGTCGCCTGCCCAGCGTAGTTCTCGCCCCAACACACAACCGCGCCGCTGCCGGCCTGGATCGCGCAGCTGAGATTGTTTCCCACCGCGATCGCCGAGGCGCTTCCGGATGTCCCGTTCACGGACTGGGGTGGTATCCGCCAAAGACTTTGGCCCCAGCAGACGACCGCGCCGCTGCCGGTCCGGATCGCGCAGCTGTGCGAGAGGCCCATCGAGATCGCCGAGGCGCTCCCGGACGTCCCGTTCACGGACGAAGGCACCTCCAACAGGGAATCGATGTTCGAGCCCCAGCAGACGACCGCGCCGTTGCCGGCCCGGATCGCGCAGCTGCTGTACACGCTCGCCGAGATCGCCGAGGCGCTCCCGGACGTCCCGTTCACCGACGAAGGCGGCGTCGAAAGCCCGGAGGCGTTGAAGCCCCAGCAGACGACCGCGCCGGTGCCGGCCTGGATCGCGCAGCTGTGATATTCGCCAGCGGCGATCGCCGTGGCGGTGCCGGCGCTGCCGTCCACGGAGGGAGGCGGCGTCGTCTGCCCGTAGATGCCTTCGCCCCAGCAGACGACCGCGCCGGTGCCGGCCTGGATCGCGCAGCTGTGCGCGAAGCCCGTCGCGATCGCCGAGGCGGTGCCGGCGGTGCCATCCACGGAGGGAGGTGGCGTCGCCTGCTCATAATAGTTCCAACCCCATCCGACCACTGGACCCGAGCCCGCTGTGGCGCTTCGTGCGATCCCACCGAGGACGAGGATCGCGATCGCCACTCCCACGGCGAACAGATGGTGGATTCTCCGCATGAATTAGGCGTCGCAGCCGCGCGTGTCGGCTGCGGCGAGCCGACACCGCCACGAGGTAGCTCGGAGCCCGAAGGGCCGGAGAGAGGCCACTCCAACACCTCCTCTGCCTGGTAGGTCGCGAGACCTCGCTGATTCGGATCACGGGCGAAGAGCTACGGTTAGCTTCGCGATCGAGGCGGCGCGGCGCAGGCACATCAGCGACGCCGCGTCGAGTCAGGCCTGGGCTTCCTCCAGACGTTCCGCGGGGCTGGTAGCGGAGCTCGGGTGAGTGGCCAGGACGTTTCAGTACCGGGCGATAAAGACTGTTCTCAGCATGATCGTCGTCTCCTCGCCATGCGCCTCGACCGCAGCGCCCGGATCCCCACCAGGAGCAGCACGGGCTCGATGCCCAGCAAGCCACAGGCGGCGCACTTCGGGAACGTGCACTCGTTGGCGCACGCCGCC
>DATJZY010000027.1 GCA_035577985.1 Candidatus Eisenbacteria bacterium | reverse complement strand
GGCGAGGCGGCCGCGAGCTTCACTCCCTACGTCGCCGACGAAATCGCGGAGCTGCGCGCCCGGCCGCTCGTCGACGTCGAAGCCGCGCGCCGCGCGCTGCTCCCGGACTCAGCCCGCCCGTAGCGCGCGAGGCGAAGCGGGTCAGACACTCAAAGGAGGTTCCCGTGTCTGGCCGTTTGACTGCGCTTCTCGTGTTGATCGCGGGCCTCGGCGTGCTCTCGGCCTTAAAGCCGCACCTCCGCAGCGGGGCGGCGGCCAGGTCTTCTCGGACGTCGTGATTCTCGCCTCCCTGGCCTGCTGCGTCTGGAGTCGCCCGGCTTCCACGTAGCTCGCCGAAGTCAGTGGATGGCAGCAGTCTACACACTACTGTGTACATCGGGTTGTCGCAGCCTTGGGGCGCAGCGCGCAATGGCAGATGCCGAGACGACGCCGCGATGCGGGGCGCAGCGGGCGGGGAGGCGGGCGATCTCCATGTCATCTCCCAGTGCGAATCATGCCAAGCTAGGGGAGCCTCTGAACGGGAACACAAGCTACGATAGGCGGCCGACGCTCCGGCCCCATTTACTGCCTGCCGCAGGTGGCGAAGACGGCTCTACATCGATGGTAATGGGCTCGACCGAGTTTACGATGCTCCGTGACCGCTATCGGGCGCTCCTGTCCGTTGCCGAATCGATCACTTCGTGCCGGGAGCCGGAAGAGCTCTTCGACCGGCTGGCGGGTGAGCTGCAGCTCATCGTCCCCTTCGACTTCGTCGGCCTCATGCTCTACGACGCGGAGCGCGATGCCGTGCAGCCGGCGGTCTTGGAGACCGGGAGGACGCCGCTCGTGCCGCGACCCGAGGTCGTGGCAGCAGACTCGCCGACTCGCTTCGTGATCCTCTCCCAGCAGCCGCTCATCGTCCCGGACGTCGCGGCCGAGACCCGATGGCCCGAGGCGATCACGGCCATCCGGCAGCAAGGCACGAAGAGCTTCTGCGTCCTACCACTCACAACGGTGCGAAAGCGACTCGGCTCGCTCGCATTCGGGCGTCGCGAGCAAGCGACCTACACGGAAGCCGAGGTCGACTTCATGGGCGACGTCGCGAAGCTCGTCGCGGTTGCAGTCGAGAACGCCACGGCGTTCCGCGAGATCGCGCAGCTCAGGGACAAGCTCGCCGTAGAGCGCCTGTACCTCGAGAGTGAGATCAGGACCGAGCACCCGTTCGAGGAGATCGTCGGAGACAGCCAGGCGCTGCGCGGCGCGCTCCAACAGGTAGAGATCGTCGCAGCGACCGACTCGACCGTGCTCCTGCTCGGCGAAACCGGCACTGGCAAGGAGCTGCTCGCGCGCGCCATCCACGACCGCAGCACCCGTCGCGAGCGCACGTTCGTGAAGATCAACTGCGCCGCGATTCCGTCGGGCCTTCTCGAGAGCGAACTGTTCGGGCACGAGAAGGGCGCGTTCACCGGTGCCATCTCGCAGAGGATCGGCCGCTTCGAGGTCGCGGATCGCGGCACGCTGTTTCTCGATGAAGTCGGCGAGATCCCGCTCGAGCTGCAGCCCAAGCTGCTGCGCGTCCTGCAGGAGAAGGAGTTCGAGCGCATCGGCAGTGCGAAGACGATCAAAGTCGATGTGCGCCTGATCGCAGCCACCAATCGGGATCTCCATCGGATGGTGGAGGAGCACCGCTTTCGGGACGACCTCTACTACCGCTTGAACGTCTTTCCGATCCACGTACCGGCGCTGCGCGAGCGCTCGGAGGACATCCCCGCGCTCGTCCGGTACTTCGTGCAGCGGCTGGGGCGCTCTATGAATCGGAATGTGGAGGTCATCTCCGCCGAGACGCTCGAAGCGCTGCGCCGATACCCGTGGCCGGGCAACGTTCGCGAGCTCGCCAACCTGGTCGAGCGCGCGCTGATCCTCTCACGCGGCCGGACCCTCGAAGTACCGCTCGACGAGCTCCAGCCCCGACTTACTACGGCGGCCGCCCCCGTGGAGACCGCTGCGACGCTGCAGGGAGTCGAACGCGCGCACATCCTGCGCGCGCTGGAAGAGGCGAACTGGGTGCTCGGCGGGCCCAGGGGCGCCGCAACGCGTCTGGGGATGAAGCGCACGACGCTGCAGTACCGTATGCAGCGACTCGGGATCACCCGCGATCGT
>DATJZY010000026.1 GCA_035577985.1 Candidatus Eisenbacteria bacterium | reverse complement strand
TTCTTCGACCTGGCGTCGCTCATCGTCACCGTCGGCGGCACGATCGCCGTCACCTGCGTGACCTTCCCGTGGAGCCGCCTGCGGCAGACCTGGCAGCTCGTGGGCGATGCGCTCCTGCCGCCGGTCGGCAACGAGGACGTGCTGGCGTCGGTGCAGCACCTCGCCCGCGCCCACCGCGTCGAGGGCGCGCCGGGCCTCGAGCGCGCGCTCGCGCGCGAGACCGACCCGTTTCTCCGCGCGGCCGTCCTGCACGGCCTCGACACCGCCTCGGCCGAGGAGCTCGAGGACGCGCTGGTCGCCGAGGCCCGCATGCGCGCCGCCGACGGCGAGGCCGCCCGGCAGGTGCTGCTCACCGTCGCGAAGCTCTTCCCGGCCTTCGGCCTCATCGGCACGCTCATCGGGCTCGCGGTCCTGCTCCGCAACCTCGGGCACGCGAGCGTCGTCGCCATCGGACCGGGCCTCGGCGTCGCCGTCCTCACGACGCTCTACGGCGCCGTCCTCTCGAACGTCGTCGTGCTGCCGCTCGCGACCAAGCTGCAGGCCCACCTCGGGCGGCAGGCGATGCGCACCGAGATGATCATCGACGGCGCCCTGCTCGTGCAGCGCAAGGAGTACCCGACGCGCATCGAGCACGTGCTGCGCGCCTATCTGGGCACGCGCCGGCTCGCCGAGCCGCGGCCGAGCCCGCTCGTCCTCTCGACCCGTGCGGCGTAGACGCCCCACCGTTCCGCCGCCCGGCGCCGCCCCGTCCGACGACGACCAGACGGCGCAGACCGCGTGGCTGATCACGTTCAGCGACCTCGTGCTGCAGCTCTTCGCATTCGTGGTCCTGAGCGCGGTCATCGCGCGACCCGGACGCGCGGCCGACCCGATGCCGGCGCCGCCTTCGACGACGACCCTCGTCGTGCGCACGACCACGACGACGACCACGACGTCCTCGACGTCGACGTCCTCGACGACGCTCGCCGCGGCCAGCGTCGTCGGCGAGGATCGCACATCCCTCGTGCGCGATCACGACGAGCTCGCGACGTTCGTCCAGCAGCGCGGCATCGAAGGCGCCGTCACCGTGAGCATCCACGACCGGGACCTCGTGATCGCCATGTCCGACACGATCGCGTTCGCGTCGGGGAGCGCGGACCTCGCCGATGCGGCGCTGCCGCTCCTCACGACCGTGCGCGACCTCGCGACCTCGCTGCCGGATTGCCTCGTCGACGTGACCGGTCACACCGACGATCGGCCGATCCACACGCCCGCATTCCCGTCGAACCTCGAGCTGTCGCTCGCCCGCGCGGCGGCCGTCGCGCGCGAGCTGGCCGCGGGCGATCCCGAGCTCGAGCGCCGCATCGTCGCCGCCGGCGTCGGCGCGCACCGGCCGGTCGTGCCGAACACCGACGACGAGGCCCGAGCGCGCAACCGCCGCGTCGAGATCCGCCTGCGGCCACGGGCGGCCGACGAGGGCTGAGCGCGGGCGGCGCTACGGATTGCAGGTGTGCGATCCGGAGAGGTCGCAGGAGCCGCTGCAGCAGATGGAATTCGTGACGCAGCCGCCGCCCGCCGGCTGGCAGTCGCACGTCCCGCCCGTGCAAGAGCCGTAGCAGCAGTCCGCGCCGCTCGTGCACGCTGCGCCGGTCCCGCCGCAGCCGCCGAAGCAGGTGAGCGTCGTGGGCTCGCACAAGCGGCTGCAGCAGTGCGCGTCCGCCAGGCACGGCGCGCCGGCCGCCTGGCACGCGCCGCAGGCCCCGCCGCTGCAAGAGGGGAAGCAGCACTCGGCGGGGTTGGAGCACGACGCGCCGGCGCTCCGGCACGTCTCGCACACGCCGCCCGTGCAGTGCCCGGTGCAACACTCCTGGTCGGTCGTGCAGGTTCTCTGGTCGCCGACACAGCAGTTCTCGACTTGCCCCAAGGGGGGGCCCAACCCGCGACACTCGAGCCCGGCGCAGCAGGCGAAGGTCGCGAAGCCCGTCGGGACCTCGACGACGCAGGCTCCGCCATTCGGGGAGCAGCAGGAGTGGTCCGGCTGGCATTGGCCGACGCCGCACGTGAAGGGGGGATCGCAGCGCGGGGAGACGCAGAATCCGCTGAAGTCGGGTCCTGGGTAGAACGTCGCGCCGGGATCGCAGCACGGCAGCAGCGCCGAATTGGGACCACCGTAGGTGCAGCACTGACAGGCGGTCGAGTAGCCGGGCGGGCCACACGCACCCGCCGGGAAGTTGCACTCTCCCAGCGCGGCACCGTCGCATTTCTCGGACCCCTCGATGACCCCGTTCCCGCACACGGGGAGCGTCGTGCTGGTCGACGTAGAAGTCGACGTCGTCGTGGTGGTACCGCCGAGCGAGCCGTTGTCGCAGTCGGGGAGTCCGGCGGCGATCGCGTCGCGGGCCGAGAACATCCCCGCGACGTCCTTGCGAACGGTCGGCGGGCCGAACAGGACGCAGTTGCGGAGCGTCCCGGTGGTGACACGAACCCCGACCGCACCCTGCGGTCCGGCGAGCGCGAGACCCGCACGCCTGCCTACGAACTTGAGCGTGTGCCCCTGCTTCAGCACCACACTGCGCACCGCCGAGAACGCGTCGGGGGCGCTGCGGTTGGCGAAGCGGTAGACGTCGGTGGCGGCGTCGCGCGCGGTCCAGCCCGGCGTGCCCGCGACCGGGGGCGCGACCGCGGCGCCGCCGCTCGGCTCGGCGGGCGAGAACAGCTCGATCGTCGCGCCGCCCACAGCGGCGCTCGGATCGTCGGCGCCACCGATCGCGGCAAAGAGAAAGCCCGGGTCCTTCGAAACGAAGATCAGCTTCTCGGAACCGTTCGGCGCGCGCCGCAGGAGGAGCTTCGCGCCCGAGATCGACCGATCGGCGGCGAGCGCCGGCAGGGAGCAGAGCACCAGCCAGGCGACGATCACGACGCGGCCCAAACACACCCCCTTGCTCGACGCCATACCCGCGGCCCGACGCGACCGTCAAGGTGAAAACGCTTGACGTCGTCGTCGGCCGGGTGGGATGCGGAGATGATGAAGACGACGCTCGTCTGCTTGATCGTCGCGGTCGTGTTCGGAGCCGCGCCGGGCGGCGCCGCCGCGCTGACCGACGTACGCGTGGAAGGCAAGAGCGTCAGCATCGGCGCCCGCAATCCGGCGCGCCGGACGCTCGCGTTCCGCACCCAGGTCGACCCGAACATCGTCGCGCCGTTCCCCGATCCGACGACGGGCGCGTCGCTGCGGGTGTTCGTGTCGAACGTCGCCGGCCAGTGCCATGCCGAGATCGCGCTGCCGGCGGGCTTCTGGACCCCGATCTCCGGCAACGGCGCGCAGAAGGGATGGCGCTATCGCGACGCCGCCGCCAGCGCCCAGGGCGTGAAGTCGATCACGCTCTCGCCGCGCAAGAGCGGCGGCCGCGTCGTCGTGAAGGCGCGCGGCGCCTTCCCGTGCGGGCTGGAGGCCATGCAGACGGGACCGCTCCACGTCGTGCTGCGCCTGGGCGGCACGCGCTACTGCGCCGCTTTCGGCGGCGTGGTGCAGGCGAACGAGGTGGGACGCTACAAGGCGATCGGCGCCCTCGCGCCCGCCGCCTGCCTCGACGGCGACGTCACGGCCGCCGATCTGAACGTCCTCCACGGCATCTTCTGCCCGGGCGCCAGCGCCGGCTGCCGCCGGGCGGATCGCATCGACCTGCTGCGCCAGTTCGTGGTCGCGCGCGGCTGCCCCGACGTCCTCGCGCTCGAAGAGGTGTTCAACGCCGGGCCGCCGTTCGGCGACAACGTGGCGGCACTCGAGGCGGCGCTCACGAACGCGTGCCCGGCGCCGTACGGCGTCGTCTACCAGGGCGCGAACCCGTTCGACGACGAGATGATCTTCTCGCGCTTCCCGGTGCTCGTGCAGGAGACGCTCGACCTGCTCGGGCCGCTGCGAAACGTCGTCCACGTCCGCATCGACCACCCGATCGGCCTGCTCGACGTGTACGCGACGCACCTGGCCTCGGGCAGCGACCTCGCCGGCGGAACGTGCGGCGTCGCGTTCAGCGAGCCCTGCCCCGCCGACTGTGTCGCGGCCGGCGCCACCACGGTGCGCGACTGCCAGGCCGTGCAGGTCGCCAGGCACATCGAGGCGACGCACGACGTCGCGACCCCGGCGCTGCTGCTCGGCGACTTCAACGAGACGCCGGGATCGTTCGTCTACGCGCAGTACGCGACGCGTGGCTGGACCGACGCCTACCTCGCCGGCGGCAACCCGGAGTGCGACGCCCTCTCCGGCGTCGGCTGCACGTCGGGCCGCATCGACGACGCGCTGACCGACCTGGAGAGCCCCGGCCTCGGCCAGACCGAGCGCATCGACTACATCTGGGTGATCCCGCCGGGTCCGGGGTCGATCTGCTCGGCGACGGTCGAGCCCGCCGGCGACGGAGACGGCGACGGCGTCGCGACGCGCCTGTTCGCCGACGAGCCCAATCCGTTCGCGCCCCCGTGCGGGCCCTCGCCCGCCGCGATCTGCTGGTCGTCCGACCACAGCGGCGTGCAAGCCGACGTCAACTGCGATTAGATCGTCCGTCCTGGTGCCGGCTCCGTCCTCCGCCGACGCGCGTCTCGCGCGCAGGTTTCCCTCGTATCGCGACTTCGTCGACGACGCGCTCTTCCACCCGGCGTGGGGCTACTACAGCACCGGCATCGTGCGCTTCGGCGAGGGCGGACACTACGACACTTTCCCCACCGCGCTCTCGCCGCTGTTCGGCCGCATGGTGGCGCGCGCGGCGCTGCGCTTCTGGGAGCGCACCGGCCGCCCACGGCGCTTCGAGGTCTGCGAGATCGGCGCCGGCAACGGCCAGCTCTGCCTCGACACGATCGCCGCCGTCGAGACCGCCGTGACGCCGCGCTGGCGACGGTTCGCACGCGCGTTCCGCTACCGGATCGTCGAGCGGAGCCCGGCGCTCGCGCGCCGCCAGCGCGCGAAGCTGGGGCAGCTCGCGAGCCGCGTCCTGTGGACGCGCGCCGATCTCGCGCGCCGGCCGGCCGCGGGCGCGCCGTTCGCCAGGGTCGGGTTCGTGATCGCGAACGAGGTGCTCGACTGCCTCGCGCACCACAAGATCGTCGCCGGGCCGGGCGTCGTCTTCGTCGTGCCGAGCCGCCGCGGGCGCCCGGTCACGCGGTCGGGTCTCGCGCCCGTCCTGCGGCGCGGCGAGCGCCTGCGCTATCGCGAGGTCGCGCTGCCCGTGGATGCCGTACCCGGGCTGCGCGCGTTCCTCGCCAGGTACTGTCCCGAACGTCTCGCCACCGGGCGCTCGTTCCCGCCCTACTTCGCCTGCCCGGCGATCCCGGCGCTGGTCGGCAACGTCGCGCGCCTGTACCGGACGGCGGAGATGCTCTGGATCGACTACGGCGCGCTGCGCCCGTTCCACCTCCGTGCGCCCGAGCGCCGGCGCGTCTTTGCGGGGCCGCCGCGCTCGGGACGCGGCGTCTACGACGCGCCCGGGCGCGACGACGTCACGTTCATGGTCGACTTCTCGGTCGTCGCCCAGGCGGCGCGCGACGCCGGGCTCTCGATCACGTTCTACGGCGGCCAGGGCGAGCTCGCGCACGCGACCGGGGTGCGCCTCGGCCCGCGCGAGGTCGCCCTCGTCACGCGCGCGCGCGCCGCGGCGTGGATGCTCGACGTGCTGGGGCTCGGGCCCGAGCGCCAGTGGCGACGCGGCGCCATCACGTGGACGCGGAAGGGCGCGCGGGGCGGCTCGCTCGCGGCCGGCATCGCGCGCGACGTCGAGGAGTTCCTCGGCCGGCGGCCGAGCCGCTTCAGGATGATCGCCCTTTCGACGGGTCCGACGATTTTCCGCCGCCGCCGCGGAGCTGCGAGGCGAGGTCGGCGAAGGGGTTGTTGAACGCGGGGCGCGGCTCACGCGGCTTCGGGCGATCGCCGCCGCGACGCGGCGGCTCCTGCGGGCGGCGCGGAGCCGAGACCGACGGCGCCGGGCGGGAGGCCGGCGCGGCGGGCGCCTCGCGCCGCATGCTGAGAGCGATCTGCTGCTTGTCGCGATCGACGCCCACGACGCGCACCTCGACCCGATCGCCCGGTTTCACGACCGCGTGCGGATCCTTCACGAACTGATCCGCGAGCCGCGACACGTGGACGAGCCCGTCCTGCGCGAGGCCGATGTCGACGAACGCGCCGAAGGTGGTGACGCTGGTCACGATCCCGGGACACGTGAGGCCGGGCGTCAGCTCGTCGAGCGTCCGCACCGCGGGCGCGAAATCGGCCGGCGCGAGGGCGCCGCGCGGATCGCGCCCCGCCTGCTCGAGCGCACGCACGACGTCGGCGAAGGTGTAGGGACCGATCTCGGGCTCGAGCTCGGCCGCGGCGGCGGCCACGAGCTTCGCACCGTCGCCGCACAGGCCGGCGGCGTCCGTGCCGTGCGTCACCGCCAGACGCTCGAGCGTCTCGTAGCGCTCGGGATGGATGCCCGTCGCGTCGAGCGCGTGGGGACCCCCGTGCACGCGCAGGAAGCCCGCGGCCTGCTCGAACGCGCGGTGGTCGAGGAGCGGCACCGCGCGCACGGCGGCGCGCGACGCGAAGGGTCCCTGCGCGCCGCGCTGCTCGACGATCGCCCGCGCGAGCCCGGGCGTGAGGCCCGGGACGCGCGCGAGCAGATGCTCGGGCGCCGTGTTGACGTCGACGCCGACGTCGGCGACGCAGGCTGCGACGGTCGCGTCGAGGCCGCGCTCGAGCCGCGGCTGCGAGACGTCGTGCACGTGCATGCCGACCGCGAGCTGTCGCGGCTCGAGCCGGACGAGCTCGGCCAGCGGATCCTGCAGGCGGCGCGCGATCGTGACGGCCGCCCGCGTCGCCTGATCGAGGTCGGGCAGGTCCGCATGCCCCGCTTCGCTCGCCGCCCACGCCCCGGCGCCGATCTCGGAGACGACGAGGACCGGAACGCCGGCGCCGCGCTCGCGCACGAGCGCGCGCACGCCGCGCACGACGTCCTTGCTCGCGAGGCCGTCGCCGATCGCGATCGCCTGGGCGCCGTGCGCCGTCACCAGCTCGGCGAGGAGGTCGCCCGCGCGGGCGCGCTTCTCGGCGTCGCCGGCGTGGATGACGCCCTGGCCGATCGGCCGGCCGTTCCCGCCGACGACGGCGACCTTGCTACCGCCGCGCGGCGCGAGGTCGATGCCGATGACGACGCGCGGGCCGAAGGGCGCGGCCATGAGGAGCGCGCGAGCGCCCGCCGCGATCTCGTCGACGGCGATGTCGTCGGCGGCGGCACGCAGGGCCTTCTGCACGGCCGTCTCGGCGGCGGGGAGAACGTGCGCGTCGAAGGCGCGGCGCGCGGCTCGCCCGAGGACGTCCGCACCGGGCGCGTCGGCCACCGTGCACGCCTCGGCCTCGACCAGTGCGCGC
Source organism: Candidatus Eisenbacteria bacterium (assembly GCA_035577985.1). NCBI lineage: Bacteria > Candidatus Eiseniibacteriota > Candidatus Eiseniibacteriota bacterium. The sequence continues at coordinate 53,891 of DATJZY010000026.1, read as the reverse complement.
AGCCGCGCCGTGAGATCGGCATCGTCGCTCGCGCCGCCGAGCTCCACCCGCAGCTCGCCTTCGTTCACGCCGCGACGGATGGCGAGGTAGCGCTGGGCGTTCGCCGGATCGAGCATCGCGCCCACGGGCTCGTGCACGTCGAAGTAGGCCGCGAAGCGCCCGCCCTCCTTGCCCCGCTCGCCGCGCGACACGTGCAGCCACGCCTCGCGCGCCAGCGCCTCGCGCACGCGCGTGCGCAGCGGCACGATCTCCGCGATCCGCTCGACGAGGATGTCCTCGGCGCCGGCGATCGCCTGCGCCGCGTCGGCGATGCCGTGCTCCTCGCTCCGGAAGGTGAACGCCCAGAGGTCGAGCGTCTGTCCGGGCAGCGGCGTGTCGAGCCCGTGCCCGCAGTTCCAGATCCAGTCGGCGAGCGGCCCCAGGCCGGCCTCGGCGGCGGCGACGGCCGGGGTGCGGCGCTTGCGCTTGAAGGGCACGTAGAGGTCCTCGAGCGCGTCGCGGTCGAAGGTGGCCTCGACCTCGGCGCGGAGCGCCGGCGTCAGCTTGCCCTGGCGCGCGATCTCCTCGCACACGAAGCGCTGGCGGAGCAGGAGCGCGTCGTACCGCTCCTTCGCGTCGGCGACCGCCATGACGTCTCGCTCGGCGAGGTTCTGCGTGCGCTCCTTGCGGTAGCGCGCGATGAACGGGAGCGTCGCGCCCTCGGCGACCAGCGCCAGCACCGCCTGCGCGGCCGCGATCGGGATGTGGGGATGGGCGGCGTGGAGGAACGCGTCGAAGGTCATGGGCTCACTCGGGCGGCATGGGCGTCGGTACGATCGTGACCGGCATGTCCGCCGGCGCCGATCCGAGCGTGACGGCGATCTTGGAGAAGCCCATGCAGAGGGCCGCCGTCACGCCGAGCTCGACCAGCTCCGCGGGGGTGAAGATCCCGTGCAGCTCGGCGGCGAGCGCGGCGTCGACCCCGGCGCGGCGGCCGAGGAGCACGTCCGTCAGCGCGATCGCCGCCTGGTGCCGGGGCGACAGCGCCGAGCCGGCGTAGTCGTCGGCGATGAGCGCCACCTGCCCCTCGTCGAGCCCGTGCTCGCGCGCGATCGAGAAGCGCACGTTGCGGCAGTAGCCACAGCCCGTGACGCGCGCGTTGCGGAGGCGGACGACCTCCTTGGTGGGATGATCGACGATCCCGTCGCGCCACAGACGGCCGTACAGCTCCATGAACCGCCGCAGCAGGCGCGGCTCGTGGCCGAGGACGCCGGTGCGCTGGACGTCGGCCGTCGCGGCATCCGGAAGCGGCACGCGCGCCATCTCAGAGCTCCGGACGGACGTCGAGCAGACGCGCGAGGCGCGCCAGCCCCTCGCACACGGCGGCATCCTGCGCGATGGCGACGATCTCGCGCGGCGTGTAGTGCGCGCGTACCCGGTCCACGAGGTCGTCCGTCACGCCGTGCGGGTCGAGCACGATCTGCTCGACGAGCTCGCTCACGACGGCGTGGGCAGGGGATGGGGTGCGGCTCGTCGCCTCGGGGTCGGGGCGTCCGCCGACGAGCACCGCGATGCGCCGGCGATACGCCGCGCGGAGCGCGGGATCGATCACCGTCGGGTCGGCGGCCGTCGCCTCGAAGGCGCGATAGCCCGCAAGGAGATCCGGCCGCAGCGCGAGCGCGTCGCCGAGCGTGCGGACCACCGGGGTGTTCACGAGCCAGCTCATCGAATGTGTGGCAGGACCTTGTCCGCGAACAGGCGCAAGCCCGCCCAGCCGAGATCGGGGTCCATGCCGCCCATCAGCGGATGCAGGATCACGCGCCCGTACTCCTTCGCGATGCCGACGCACTGCTCGGGTGTGACGACGCGGTAGACGCCGCTCGCGCGAACCCCCGCCTCGGTGGTCGCGTCGACGTGGACCTCCGAGCGCTGCCCCGGCGTCTGCCAGTCGTGATAGGTGCGCGCATCGTAGAGCGCGTGCGGCGCGATGCGCGCCCAATCGCGCTCGGGATCGTCGGTCACGTGGACGAAGCCCGGCCCGCCCGGCAGGGCGACGAAGCCGCCGGCGAATCCCTCGGCCGCGCACGCCTCGTGATAGATGCGCGCCAGCTCCTGGTCGCCGATCGCCGGAAAGAACCCGCAGCGCAGCCGCGCCGCACGCTTGGCCGCCTTGGCCGTCGAGCCGCCGACCAGGATCATCGGCGGCGCCGCCGGCTTCGGCGTCACGCGCACGCGCCGCCCGCGCCACGTGAACGGCTCGCCCGTCCATGCCTGCTGCAGGACACCGACGTACTCGTCGAACAGCTTGCCGCGTTGCGTGCGGTCGACGCCGGCCATCTCGAACTCCTCGGGACGGTAGCCCATGCCGGCGACGATGCTGATGCGGCCGTCGCTCGTGAGCGCCGCCGTGGCGAGCTGCTCGGCGAGACGGATCGGATCGTGGAGCGGGACCAGGACCGCGGCGATGCTGATGCGCAGGCGCTTCGTGCGCGCCGCGATCGCGGCGGCGAGCGTGATCGGCGACGACATGTAGCCGTCCTCGACGCCGTGGTGCTCGGAGATCGCGACGACGTCCAAGCCGAGGCGATCGGCCCATTCGCAGATGTCGAGGCACGCCTCGTACTGGCGAGCGTGGGTGGTCGCCGCGAACGGCGGCACGCGGAGATCGAAACGCAGACCGACCATGGCGGGCATCGGCGCGGGTTCTAGCGGCGGCGCCCCCGCGGCGTCAATGCAGGCGGCATGGCGGTTGCTTTCAGATCGTGGTGCTGGCTGCTCGCGCGCAGCGACTCGTCCCGGCTAGCCCGGGTCCGTCGGGCGCGTGGCGGTGCGTCACCGTTGCGTCGCTGACAAATCAATGACCGAGACCGCTCCAGATCGTTCCCGACTCCGAGACGCGTCGCTCCCGCAGCTCGCCGAGCAAGGCCGCGCGGGCTGCGCCCTCATCATCGCGGCCGTCTCCGCGTTCACGGTCGCGGACTTCGTCGCCAACCGGCACGTCTTCGGGCCGCTGCTTGCGATCGCGCTCTTCCAGATCGCCGTCGCCGGCGCGGGCATCTTTGCGCTCCGCGGGACGCCGGTGCGGCGGCGCGCCACGCTGGTCCTGATCGGTGTCATGACCCTCGTGTTCGGGACGGGCGCGCTCTCCGACGTGCTCTCGCACAACGTCTACGCGACCTCGACGATGAGCGTCCTCGGCTGCCTCATCACGTCGGCGTTCCTGCCGTGGGGCGCGCTGCCCCAGGCCGTCACGGCCTTCGCGATGACGAGCGCCGGCGTGACGTCGCTCGCGGTGATCTACGGCTCGCTCACCGCCGTGGCGCACCTCGCGGTCGGGTTCTACGCCACCGCCGGGGCGTCGGCCCTGATCGCGCACGCGCTCGAGCGCGCGCGCTTCGACCGCTTCCGTGCCGACGCGGCGCTCGCCGCCTCGAAGGCGCTCGCGGAAGAAGAGGCGCACGTCGCCTCGACGCTGGTGCGCATCGGCGAAGCGCTCGGCGAGCACCTGGGCCAGAGCGACATGCTGGACACCGTGTGCGCGCTCGCCCGCGACGCGCTCGGCTGCGACTGGAGCAGCACGTACATCTGGGACGACGTGCACAAGGCGACGCGCCTGGTGGCGAACGCGGGCTCGCGTGCGGAGCTCGTCGCCGAGCTGCGGGAGATCGAGTGGCCGATCTCGAGCGTGCCGATGGTCGGCGCCGTGCGCCCCGGCGAGCTGCTCGAGATGCCCGACGCGGCCCACCAGGCGTTCATGCCGGCCGATCTGCTCCGGCGCATGGACACGTCGTCCGTGCTCTGCGCGCCGATCGCGGCCGGCGGCAAAGCCCTCGGCACCCAGATCCACGGCTACGTCCACCGCACGGGGCCGTTCAGCGCGCGCCAGCGACGCCTCGCGCTCGGGATCGCACATGCCACCGCGATCGCGATCGAGAACGCCCGCCTGATCGCCGATCTCAAAGCCGCGAGCCGCCTCAAGTCCGAGTTCGTCGCGACCATGTCGCACGAGCTGCGCACGCCCCTCAACGTCATCACCGGCTACACGGACATGCTGCTCGAGGGCGCCGCCGGCGCGCTCACGCTCCCGCAGCGCGAGATGCTCGACCGGGTGCAGCGCAGCTCCGCGGAGCTCTTCGAGCTGGTGACGGCCACGCTCGACGTGGGCCGCCTCGAGGCCGGACGCGAGACGGTCGACCGCGCGCCGGTCGTGCTCGACTCCCTGTTCGCGGAGCTCGCGATCGAGCTCGAGCCTCTCGTTCCGGACGCCGTCGAGCTCTCGTGGGAGAGCGCGATGCGCCCCGCGATTGTCACCGATCGGGCGAAGGTGAAGACGATCCTCAAGAACCTCGTCGGCAACGCGCTCAAGTTCACGAACGCGGGGCACGTGCGGGTCGTGGCCACGTGGGAGGACGACCTCCTGGCCCTCACCGTCGCCGACACCGGCATCGGCATCCCCGCCGAGGCGCTGCCGGTGATCTTCGAGATGTTCCGTCAGGTGGACGGCTCGGACACGCGCCGCTTCGGGGGCGTCGGCCTCGGGCTCCACATCGTGAAGCGCCTGACGACGCTGCTGGGCGGCATGGTCGACGTCTCGAGCAAGCCGGGAGCCGGCTCGACCTTCGTCGTCCGCGTGCCCGCCACCCTGGCGCTGCGCGCGACAGGATAGCAATCCGAGCCAAGACTACGTCTTGGCTCGGGGGCGAGAGTGTGGCGTCGGTGGCACGCGCGACCGGCATGTCGCGGCCGGCAAAGCCGGCGCGACAACGCAGGTACGCGCCCCTCTAGGTCGACGCGGGGCAGATCAGCGGACTGCCGTCCATGCCGGTGTCCCTCTGTGCGCAACGAGCGGCGCGCCTGGGTAGCGCGCGTATCTAGTGTGTCGCGCCGGCTTCGCCGGCCGCGACATGCCGGTCGCGCGTACCACGAGCGCATCAATCTCGCCCCCGGCCCAAGACGCACTCTTGGGCCGGCTCTGGGTAGTCGCGCGGGACCGCGAGCTGCCAGCGCGGCGCGCGGCGCTCGAGGAACGCCATCACGCCCTCGAGCGCGTCGGGACGTCCCATGACGAGATGGTGGTATGCCGTCTCGCGCTGCCCGACCTCGTCGCGCGTGAGCCCCCGGCTCTCCCACAGGAGGCGCTTCGAGAGCGCCACCGACAGCGGTGCGCAGTTGACGGCGACGTCGCGCGCCATCTCGCGAGCGGCCACCAGCACCTCGGCCGCCGCAAGGGCGCGGCTGGCGAGCCCGATCGTGGCGGCTTCCTCACCCGTCACGTGGCGGCCGGTGAGGAAGAGCTCGGCGGTGCGGGCGAAGCCGATCGCGCGCGGGACGGTCCAGTGCGAGTGGGCGTCGGGCAGCACACCGCGGCGCACGTGCGCGAAGGCGAGCTTCGCCTCGCGCGCCACGAGACGGATGTCGCACTGCATGGCGAGCGTGAGACCGATGCCGATCGCGTGGCCGTTCACCGCCGCGATGACGGGCTTGCGCACGTCCCAGGCCGGGAACGCGACCGGATCGGCGCTGAACTCCGGCTCGTCGCGTTTGGCGAAGGTCTCGCCCCCCGCCGACAGGTCGGCGCCCACGCAGAAGGCGCGGCCGGCGCCGGTGAGCACGACGGCGCGGACGTCGTCCCGCCCGTCGCACTCGCGATACGCCGCCGCGAGCGACGCCCCCATCGGGCCGGAGAACGCGTTCATGTGCTCGGGACGATCGAGCGTCAGCAGCGCGACGCCGTCGTCGATCTCGACCCGAAGGTGCTCGTAGGCCATGCGGCCTCCTACCAGAAGGTCCCGGAAGTCGGCCACTTTCTCGGACCTGACCGGTAGGGGCTTGACCCAGGTCCGGCGTCGGGCCTACCAAATGGGCCTTTCACGAATCACTACACGAGGTGGTGAATGCCGCGAGACAAGCCCCACGTACTCTTCCTCGACGGCTCGAATGCGGCCGGCAGCTTGATCGCGGAGGCGCTCCTGCACCGGCATGCGGGCGAGCGCTTCGAGGTCGCGAGCGCGGGCCTCGAGCCGCGTGAGGTGACCGCGCTCACGCGCCAGGTCCTGGAAGAGGTCGGCATCGAAGCGACGCGGCTGCGCTCGAAGCGGATCAAGGAGTTCCTCGCGCGCGTTCCCGTCCACTACGCGATCATCCTGACGCAGGCCGCGAAGGCCAGCGCGCCCCGACTCTATCCGTTCGCCGGCAAGACGCTGCGATGGCCGTGCGCCGATCCGCTCGAGAGCGACGACGCGACCGGCGATCGTCTCGAGGCCTTTCGACAGTTGCGTGACCAGATCGACGCGCACATCCGGTCGTGGGTGGCCGAGGTGGAAGCCGCCGGAGCCTAGGCCTCCGCCCCAAGACTACGTCTTGGGGCGGGGGGAACGCGAGGGTGTCGCGGTCGTGGCACGCGCGACCGGGGTGTCGCGGCCGGCAAAGCCGGCGCGACAGAACAGATACGCACGACAAGAAGCGCTGCGCCGAGAACCAGCGAGTGCGCGACTCGGGCGCGGAATGTGCGGCGCCGCTCCTCCCGTCCGGAAGTGCCCACAACGCCATCATCATCGAATCGTCACCGCGATAGCGACCTCCCCGTCACGAAGCTCGACTACGCTCGGGCGTGAGGAGGGCGCGCATGGGAAGCAAGCGTCTGGCCTGTCGACTGTGTCTGTGGGAGCGGATCGTCGGGTCGCGCCTGTCGCCCTCGTGCGAGGACGTCGTGCTGCGCGCCCACTACGAGGTGACGCACCGGATCGTGTTCGAGGCGGGCGCCGCCCCCCGCGACCCGCTGCTGTCCACCCGGGTCGTGTCGACGCCGGCCGCCCGGGGACGAGGGGAGCTGCATGCTGCTTGACGATCTCCCGGCTCGCATCGCCGTCGACGTGCCGGCGTTCGTCCCGGTGGCGTGCGCCCCGGAGCGGCGCCTCGCCGCCGCCGTCCTCGAGCAGGCCCTCGCCGACCTCGAGCGCGAGACGCGCCGGCTCGTGGTCGTGCGGCGGCGCGGCCGTCCTGCCTACCCGCGCGAGCCGGCGCGCGCCTGGTTCCGCGCCATCGACGAGCAATGGCCGTTCAGCTTCGAGAACGTGTGCGCCGCCCTCGGCCTCGACGCCGGCAGCATTCGCCGTGCCGTCGAGGGGCGGGGCCCGGCCGGGTGACCCGGCTCCCGGAGTGCGCTACGACCACGCCCGATGGAGTGCTCCGCGTGTGCCCGCATCGCCGCCATCGGTGAAGGGACCAATCGCGATTTCGTCGCGACGCTCTCCGAATCGCACGTCACGCTCGCCGACGAGCAACGCTATCGCGGCTACTGCATCCTGCTCCTCAAGGATCACCAAGAGCACCTGGACGCGCTCCCGATCGAACGGCAGCGACGCCTGTGGGACGACGTCACGCGCGTGGCGACGGCGCTGCGGCGCGAGACCCAGCCGGCGCGCCTCAACTACGCCTGCCTCGGCAACTTCGTCGGCCACGTCCACTGGCACGTGATCCCGCGCTACGCGGACGACCCCGAGCCGCTCCATCCGATCTGGGTGCGCCCGCTCTCCGAGCGCCGGTTCGTGCTGCCGATCGCGGAGCACGAGCGCCTGGTGGGAAGCCTCCGCCGCGCGCTCGGGCGCTGAGCGCCTCAGCCCGCCTTGAACGCCCGCACGAGATCGACCACGGCATCCGGCTCGGTCTCGTTGTAGAGGACGAGGCTCGTGCGCGACGCCCACGCGTTGCGGCGGCGGAGCGCACGCCCGACCTCCGCCGGGCGACCCGAGACGCCGATCGTGTCGAGCATGTCGTCGGTCACGAGCCGCATCATCTCGAACCACTGTCCCTGCTTGGACATCCGGTTGAGCTCGGGCTGCAGATCGCCCCAGCCGTGGTGCTCGAGCAGGACGCGATACGCGGGCGTCGAGCCGTAGAACGCGATCTGCCCCTTCGCTTTGCCGCGAGCGGCGGCGATCTCCTCGTCGGTCGAGCCGATCATCGTGATCGTCTGGCACGCGATCTCGACCTGCTCGCGCGAGCGCCCCGACGCGGCGAGGCCGCGCTCGAGCGCGGGCAGCCCGACGGCGGCGACGTAGCCGGGCGAGTTCAGCGGGTGCACGATCCACCCGTCGGCGACCTCGCCCGCGACGCCGATCATGGCGGGGCCGAAGCCGGCGAGGAAGATGCGGGGCCGGCCGTACGGATTCGGCCCCGGGCTGAAGAACGGCGTCATGAGCGTGTGGGTGTAGAGCTCGCCGCGGAAGTCGAGCCGCTCGCCCGTGTCCCAGGCGCGCCAGATGGCGCGGATCGCGCGCACGAACTCGCGCATGCGCCGGTTCGGGCGCGACCACGTCTCGCCGAACCGCTTCTCGATGTGCGGGCGGATCTGGGTGCCGAGCCCGAGCACGAAGCGACCCTTCGAGAGGAGCTGCAGGTCGTTCGCCGTGTACGCGCACACCATGGGGTTGCGCGCGAAGGCGATCGCGATGGCGGTCGTGAGCTCGACGCGCGTCGTGTGCTCGGCGGCGACGGCGAGCGGAAGGAACGGATCATGGGCGCCCTCGAACGACAGGATGCCGTCGAAGCCCTGCGCCTCGAGCGCGCGCGCCGCGGCGCCGGTCCGGGTCACGTCGGCCGGGGTGAGCGCGCCCTCGATCTTCATGGTGGGCGAGGTTCTACTCCGCTCCGCCGCCGCCGTGCGAGCGGCCACCCGGGCGTGCTATGCGAGCCCGACGCCGCATGCGCCGCCCGCTGCGACCCCTGGAGCTCGTGCTCGCGTTCCTGCTCGTCACGGGCGGCGCGTGGCTGCGTGTCCATCACCTCGGCACGCCGAGCCTGTGGTGGGACGAGCTCGTGCACATCCGCACCGCCGACGCCGACGACATCGGCACGGTCTGGCACGAGGTCCGCGACGGCGTCGCGCCCGGGACCGGCAACGCAGCCGCGGTGCCGCTCGACTACCTCGTCCTGCACGCATGGCTCCGCACGACCGCGCGACCCGAGCCGGCCGGGCTCGAGCGCTACTACCGCGTGCCGTCCGCCATGCTCAGCTGCGCCGCCCTGCCCGCCCTGTGGCTCGTCGCCCGCTCGGTCGGCGGGCCGGTCGCCGGCATCGTCGCGCTCGCGCTCCTCGCGACGTCGATGCCGCACGTCCTCTACGCCGCCGAGGCGCGCTTCTACTCGCTCTACGTCTTGATGACGATCGCGAACCTCGGCGCGTTCGTGCGCGTCGTGCGCGGACCCGATCGTCCGGGACGCTGGGCGCTGTTCGCCGCCGTGAACGTCGCCTACGTCATGTCGGGGCTCTACGGCCTGTTTCCGATCGCCGCCGAGTGCGTGGTGCTGGCGGTGGCGCTCGTCCGCCGGTGGCGGCGTGGCGAGGGCGCCGGGCCGCTCGTCGCGTTCCTCGCGAGCGGCGGCGCGCTCGCGGCCGTCGTCCTCGCCTACCTCGCGCCCGGCGCCATCACGACCGTGTATCCGCGCGGCGCGCCGGTCTGGCTCCGCCCGTTCGGTGCGCTCACGGGGACGATCGACTTCTTCGCCGCGAGCAACCTCCCCTTCGCGTTCGCGCTCGGCCTCGCCGTGCCGGTCGCCTTCGTGGTCGCGCGCGATCGCACGACCACGCCGTTGCTGGCGGTGATCGCGCTCGCGATCGCGGCGGTGCCGCTCATCGTCACGATCGCGCAGTGGAAGCGCTACTACTATCATCCGCGGCACGCGATCTTCCTGCTGCCGATGCTGCACCTCGCGAGCGGTCTCGCAGCGGCGGGGCTCCTCGAGCGGGTTGCGATCCGTGGCGCCCCGGCACTGCTGGTAGGGGCCGTCCTCGCCCTCGCTCCGGGCGTCTCCCGGGTCCAGGCCTACGTCGCGAACCCGATTCCGTTCTTCCAGCAGACCAAGACCTACCGCGACTTCGCCGGCCTCACGCGCCGGCTCGCGGCGCGCGTCGCGGGGTTCGCGCCGGACCAGACGCTGCTGCTGCTCGCCGAGCGCAACCGGCCCGGCCACCTCGCGAATCCCGTCCTCGACTTCTACCTCGAAGCCTACGGGATCGCCGATCGCGTCGCGCTGCGCGGCTTCACCGACGTGCCCGGCACGCTCCGCCGCGTCGCGCGCACGTGCGGGATGGCGAGCTGCCGCCGTGCCGTCGCACCGATGGCCTTCACGAAGCTCCTCGGGATCGAGGATCCGTTCGATCAGCTCCCGATCGTGCGCCGTCTCCTCGGGCTCCGCGTGCCGCCGTGGCGTCCGGGCCCGCTCGGGGGCCTCGGCGTCGTCGTGTGGGCCGAGCACGCGCCGCCCGCGGCGCCGCCCGGGCTCACGCGCACGCCGCTCGACGGCCTCGCGCTCTTCGAGCCCGAGCGCTGATCACGCGGGGCGCGTCGCGATCATCCCTTCCAGACCGGCGCCTTCGGACGCGTCGCGTACGTCGTTCCGCCGTGGATCCAGTCCGGCCCGACGCCCCAGAAGCTGCGGGTCGCCTTCTTCGGGTGATCGGGGTCGTACTTCTTGCACGCCTCCTCGTACTCCTTCATCGCCGTCTCGCGACCCTTGACGGCCCAGTAGTCCTCCTCGCGGCTCCACGTGCCGTTGCCCGCATAGGTGATGATGGAGACGCCCGGGAAGTCGCAGGTGCCTTTCCCGCTCGGATGGTCGCGCCGGTTCTGCACGTAGAACACGACCTGGCCGCGCGCGTCGTCGACGACGTGCCACTCGTAGCCGGTGTAGATCTCGCGGTACTTGTCCATCACCGGCACGATCCACTTCCGCACCGTCTCGCGGCCGTGCATGAGGCCGTACCAGTGCTCGAAGTACGTGCAGTCCTCGGTGAAGAGGTCGGCCCAGGCGTCCCAATCCTCGCCCGCGGCGCCGGTGCGCCAGTAGTGGATGAACGCGCGCTCGAGCTCGTCGCGGCCGTACTTGCCCATCGTGCTCCTCCCTCAGGTGCGTAGATGATCGCTGAGATTGCCCACGAGGTCCATGAAGACGAGGCGATCGGCGAACCGCCAGCGGCCGTCGTCGCGCACGAAGCGATCGTGGTAGCGCCCCGCGACGATCGGCTGCAGCGGAACGGACGGCGTCGCCTGGAAGACCGTGAAGTACGAGCGGGCCGTCGCCGTCCCCGCCGCCTCGTCGACGTCGACGACGAGGTTGGTCGTCACGTGCTTGGTGCGCGGCGTGCCATCCGCGTGCAGGATGACGAGACGACCCATCACCTCGCGCACCGCCGCCGATCCCTCGTAGTGCCCGCCGCGATCCGAACGGAAGACGGCGCGCTCGAAGAGGCCCGCGAGACCGTCGAGATCGCCCGTGTCGATGCATTCGGCGTAGGTGAAGACGAGCGTCGCGATCGCGGTCCGGCCGTCCTGCATCGGGGGCCGACCCTCGCATCTTTTCCCGCCGTCGCGCAATCCTTGACCCTCGCCCCGCGCGTGGGCTACGCGAGCCGCATGGGTCTGCTCGACGGAAAAGTGGCGATCGTGACCGGCGCGGGGCGTGGCCTCGGCCGCGAGGAGGCGCTCGCGCTCGCGCGGCACGGCGCGAAGGTCATCGTGAACGACATCGGCGCGTCGCTCTCGGGCGAGGGCAAGGACGTGTCGCCTGCCGACGAGGTCGTGGGCGCGATCGAGGCCGCCGGCGGCAGCGCGAGCGCGAACCGCGAGGACATCTCGGACTGGAACGGCGCGCGGCGGACCGTCGAGCAGGCGTACGATCAGCACGGCCGCCTGGACATCGTCGTCAACAACGCGGGCGTCCTCCGCGATCGGATGAGCTTCAACATGTCCGAGGAGGAGTTCGACCTGGTGATGCGGGTCCACTGCAAGGGCCACTTCGCGATGATCCGCCACGCCTGCGAGCGCTGGCGCGAGCTCGCCAAGCGCGACGGCACGGCCTATGGGCGCGTGATCAACACGTCGTCCGAGGCCGGCCTCATGGGCTCGGCCGGCAATGCGAACTACGCCATGGCCAAGGCCGCCATCGCCGCGCTCACGATCAGCACCGCGCGCGAGATGGGGAAGTATGGCGTGCGGGCGAACTTCATCGCGCCGCGGGCGCGCACGCGCATGACCCTCTCGATGCCCAACCACGCGATGTTCGACGAGCCCGAGTCCGGCTTCGACATGTTCCACCCGGCGTGGCCCGCGGAGCTGGTCGTCTTCCTCGCGAGCGAGCACGCGAGCGACTTCAACGGCCAGGGCTTCGTCGTCTGGGGTGGCCAGGTCGTCCTCGTGCGCGGCTGGCACATCGTGAACCAGATCACCAAGGACGGGGGCGCGATCACCGCGGAGGATCTGATTCGGCGCAAGGCCGAGCTCTTCGGGGACTCGCCGCGGGAGCCCGGTTTCCTGTGATGGCGGTCGCGGGCGGCGGGGTGTCGCTCTTCGCTCGCGGTCCTCGGGCCATGCGCGCCGCGTAGGCCGACACACCCTGCCGCCAATCGTTGCGCGCGCAAGGCCCTGCGGGCTCGCTCCGAGCGACACCCCGCCGCCCGCCATCCGCTTCGCAAAGCGCCGCTGCGACAGCCGCCGAAGGTCCCGCTCGCGAGCGACCGATCCTCCGGCGATGACCGCTGCCTATGACGTTCCCGACTGCGCCCTCGCAGAGGGGGCGGGGCCACCCTCGGAGCGAGCCCGCAGGCCCATGCGCGCGCAACGGTTTGCGTTACCGGCGCCGCGGCCTACGCCGCGCGCACGGGCCGAGGACCGCGAGCGAAGAGGGTGACCCCGCCCCCTCCGCGAGCGGATCAGGCGAAGACCGTCACGCCGCAGCGTCCTCTTCCGAGAGGCGCACCGGCGTCTCGAGAGAAGGATACCGCCCGCGGATGTCGCGGTAGAAGACGCGCAGACGGTCCATGTCGGCGCCGAGGTCGGCCGTCGGGGTGAAGATCAGGCCCACGCCGCCGACTTTGCGGCTGTAGTCGAGGAACGCGCAGACGATCGGGACGCGGGCGCCGCGGGCGATGTGGTAGAAGCCCGACTTCCAGTGGGAGGCGCGGCTGCGGGTCCCCGACGGGGGGATCACGAGGAAGAGTCGGTCGGCCTCGGCCAGGCGCTGGATCGCCTGGTCGACCAGATTCGTGCGGCGGTCGCGGTCGACCGGGACGCCACCCAGACCGCGCATGAGCCAGCCGAACGGCCAGCGGAAGAGCTCCCGCTTGCCGAGCCAGGCCGGGTGGACGCCGAGCGCCCAGGAGACGGCGAGCATGAACGGCAGGTCCCAGTTGGTCGTGTGCGGGGCCGCGATCGCGACACTCTTTTCGAGCCCGGGCGGGATCTCGCCCTCCAGGCGCCAGCCGAACAGCCACAGGAACGCCACCCCGATTCCCCGCAAAATCCGCATTGGCCGGCCGTGATGCGCCGGATTCGTCTCCGAGTCAACGGACGGGAGGGCCATTGCGCCACGGCGGCAATGATGCCATAGGGCAACCCGTTCTCTGTGTTTGCGCGCGATCATGCCCGCACCAACTCGTGGGTGACGGGCCCTCTCGCTCAGGCAACCGAGACAATAACATGCCCGCCAGGAGCGGGCTCAGGAGCGAGAAGTGGGGACCAAGCTATTCGTAGGTAATCTTTCGTACCAGACCACGAGCCAGGATCTCGAAGCGCATTTCCGCCAGATCGGCGAGACGACTTCGGCTCAGGTGGTCACCGACCGCGAGACGGGCCGGTCGCGCGGCTTCGGATTCGTGGAGATGGCCTCGGCGGGCGACGCCGAGCGCGCCATCCAGGAGCTCAACGGCCGCGAGCTCCAGGGACGTACGATCAACGTGAGCGAGGCGCGGGAGCGGGCACCACGCGATGCCCGGCCGCGCGGTGGATTCGGCGGCGGCGGTGGCGGCGGCATGGGCCGCGAGCGCCGCGGCGGCTTCGGCGGCGGCGGGCGTTCCCGCTTCTAGTCCGAGCCCAGCAGCCGTACCTCGAGCGCCTCGAGCGCATCCGGTTCGACGCCGGCGGCGCGCGCATACGCGCGCATGTCGCCGTACTCGGCCCGGATGCGCGCGAGGAACGCGACCATCGTCTCCGCCTCGGCGTGGAGGGTGTCGGGCGGGAGATTCGAGAGCACGGTCTCGTAGCTCCTGGTCGCCATCAGCCGCTCGATGATGGCGTCGAGGTTCTCCTTGGTGGCCGCGTAGTCGGCCACGATCACCTCGTCCGGCACGCCGAGGACGCCGAGCAGCACCGCCGAGATGACGCCGGTGCGGTCCTTCCCTGCGGCACAGTGATACACCGCCGGGCCGGGGGCGCCCGCGAGCGTCGACACGACGCGCGCGATCTTCCCCTTGGCGTACTCGGCGAGGAGCCAGTACCGGTCCGCGAGGGTGATCGTCGCGGCGGCCTCCTCCGAGCGCATCGACTCGCCGTCGAAGAGCGGCAGGTGGTGGTGCGCCACGCGCTCGCGCCGCAGCCGCCCGTCGCCGTCCGCGCGCAGCTCGGCGGTCGAGCGCAGGTCGACGACGGTGGTGAGCCCGATCTCGTCGCGCAGCCGCTCGATGTCGCTCGCGCTGAGGAGGTGGAGCGCGTCGCTGCGAAACATGCGACGCCAGCGCACGACGCGCCCGTCGTGGGTGGGGTAGCCCCCCAGGTCGCGGAAGTTGAGGCAGCCTTCGAGCGGGATCAGGCGCTGCATGAGGGTCGTCCTATATCGCGCCGGGCGCGCCGTCGCACGCGCCGGACGGATCGCCCACCTTCTCGGCCGCCCTGGCGCACCCGCTCGGCCGTGCGCTAGGAGGCGCGCCATGACGACGCCCCTCTCGTGCCTGCTCGGGTTCGTTCTCTGGACGCTCGTGCTGCTGGTCGGCATCGCCTGTGCCCGCGTGGGCGCGGTGCTGGGCGGCCGGGCGAAGCCCGGCGACTTCCCGTCGGGCGTCCCGCACGGCGGCGACCGCTACTGGCGTCTCAACCGCGCGCATTTGAACTGCCTCGAGAACCTGCCGCTGTTCGCGAGCGTCGTCCTCGTCGCCACGGTCGCCGGTGTGAAGGTCCCCGCGCTCGACACGCTCGCGCGCGTCTACCTCGGGGCGCGCGTCGGGCAGTCGGTGACGCACGTCGCGTCCGGCGGCGTGGTCGCGATCAACGTGCGCTTCACGTTCTTCCTCGTCCAGCTCGGCTGCCTGATCGGGTTCCTGCTGACGATCTGGCAGCACGCCTGACCCAAGACACCGACCCAAGACTACGTCTTGGGTCGGGGCCGAGTATGGGACCTCGTGGCACGCGCGCCCGGCATGCCGCGGCCAGCGAAGCTGGCGCGGCAGATCAGGAACGCGCGAAGGGGTGATGCAAGATGACTGCGTGGCTCCTCGGCACGTGTGGGCGACACGGCGATCCGTCGCGAGGGTTCGCGCACATGCGAGAATGTGGGAGTGCCTCGCTTTGATCACCTGCCACCCGTCTCCGGAATTTGCGTTCGGGAGCGTGAGACCTGCGACGGCCGAGCGCGAGATCGCCGCCCTTCTCGTCTTGGGCGTACCCCGTCTGCCGCGCCAGCCTTGCTGGCCGCGGCACGCCGGTCGCGCGTGCCACCCACGCGACACCCTCGCGTCCCACCCCGACCCAAGACGTAGTCTTGGGTCGGTTTCCTAGCGCCGGTGTCGCTCGGCGAACGACGGGCCGCCGCGCGTCCACCCGGGACCGTTGCCCCAGTGCCGGCGGGTCTGCTTCTTCGCATGCGCCGGGTCGTACTTCGCGCAGGCGGCCTTGTAGTCCTCGCTCGACTTCTGCGCCTGCGGCACCGCCCAGAAGTCCTCTTCCATGTCGAAGCGCCCGTCGCCGGCGTAGTGCAGGATCGTGATGCCCGGGAAGTCGATCGTCCCCTCGCCGCTCGGATGGTCGCGGCGGTTCTGCATGTAGACGCAGACGCGACCCGTGCCCGGATCGACCATGTGCCACTCGTAGGCCGTGTAGAGCTCGCCGAACTGCGCCATGATCGGCTTGATCCAGGCCCGCACCGCCTCGCGCCCGTGCATCGAACCGAGCACGTGCTCGACGTAGACGACGTCCTCGGTGAAGCAGTCGGCCCACGCGTCCCAGTCCTCGCCCACGGCCCCGCACTGCCAGTAGTGGACGAACGCCGACTCGATCTCGTCCCGGGAGTGCTTCGTGCCCATGGGGGCGTCCGTAGCACGCCGGCACGCGACGCTGCTATAGGATCCGATCGCCATGCCGCGTTTCAGCTTTCCCCCACCCTTCACCCTGGGCGTCCAGACGGACGCGCGGGCCGCGCACCCCGAGCTCGGTGGCCGCGACCTGCTGCACCAGGGCGATCGCACCTGGACGTACGCGCGCTATCGCGACGAATCGGTGCGCCTCGCGCACTTCCTGCGGCGCCGCCTCGGCCCCATCGACGACGCCCGTCCCGGGCACGTCGCGATGGTGCTCGAGAACCACCTCGAGCTGCTCGCCCTCTACGGCGGCTGCGGCTACCTCGGCTGCACCCTCTTCGGCGTCAACACCGGGCTGCGCGGCGACACGCTCGCGGGCGTGCTGAACCAGTCGCGGGCGCGCCTCGTGGTCGTCGACCAGCGTCTCGTCTCCGAGCTCGAGAAGGTGCGCGGCCAGCTCCGCCACGTCGCGCCGGAGAACGTGCTCGTCCTGCGCACGCAGGCCGACGCGCCCGAGAACGACCTCATGGCCGCCGTCGCGCGCGAGGTCGGCGACGGATCGAAGTCGCTCGACACGCCCGGCGTCGACGTCGACATGCAGCAGCCCCTCATCGTCATCTACACCTCCGGCACGACCGGACTCCCGAAGGGCATCGTCAACAACCATATGAAGATGCTCGCCATCGGCATGGTGGTGTCCGGGAACCTCGGCCTCGACGAGAACGACACCGGCTACGCCTGCATGCCGCTCTTCCACTCGAACGCGCTCTATCTCGGCTTCCATCCGGCCTTCCACGTCGGCGGCAAGCTCGCGCTCCGCGAGCGCTTCAGCGCGTCGAGCTTCGTCCCCGACTGCCTGCGCCACGGCGTCACGTACTGGAACTACGTCGGCGAGCCGGTGCACTACGTGCTGGGCGCGATCGAGAAGCATTACGGCGGCGACGAAGCCCGCATCGCCGCCGAGGTGACGAACAACCCCGAGAACAAGCTCCGCTACGCCCTCGGCAACGGCGCCGCCGCGCCCGACATCGAGCGCTTCATGAAGTGGCTCGGGCTCGAGGAGATGTTCGAGCTCTACGGCTCGACCGAGGCCGCGATCAGCACCTTCCGCAAGAAGACGGACCCCCGCGGCTCGGTCGGCGAGATCACCGACGCGGCCGTGAAGATCCTGAACGAGCGCGGCGAGGAATGCCCGCCCGCCCGCCTCGGCTCCGACGGCAAGATCCTCAACTACGCCGACGCGGTCGGCGAGATCTGTCGCGTCGCGCCCGACACGTCGCTCTTCCAGGGGTACTTCGACAATCCCGAGGCGAACCGCTCGAAGTACCGCGACGGCGTGTACCACTCGGGGGACCTCGGTCACGTCGTCGAGCGCGACGGCCAGCGCTTCCTCTTCTTCGACGGCCGCACGGACGACTGGATCCGGAAGGACGGCGAGAACTTCTCGGCGCTCCAGGTGGCGCGCCTCGTCCAGGAGCACCCCGACATCGTGCTCGCCGCCGCGTACGGTGTCCCCTGCGCGGTCTCCGACGAGCTCGTCATGGTGGCGTTGAAGCTCCGTCCCGGCGTGCGCTTCGATCCCAAGGGCTTCTTCGACTACTGCGAGGACCTGGTCACGAACGGCGGCATGGACCGCAAGTGGTTCCCCGACTTCGTCCGCATCGTGGACGAGTTCGAGTACACGCAGACCGAGAAGATCCTGGTGCGCAACCTGAAGGCCGTCCACTTCGATCGCGGGCGTCTCGGCGATGCGCCGCTCTTCTTCCGGACGCGCGGCGACGCCGCCTACCGGCCGCTCGGAGCGGCCGACTATGCGAAGCTGCGCGCCGAGTTCGCCGCCGCCGAGAAGCTCGACGTCCTCGACCGGTAGTGG
Source organism: Candidatus Eisenbacteria bacterium (assembly GCA_035577985.1). Lineage (NCBI taxonomy): Bacteria > Candidatus Eiseniibacteriota > Candidatus Eiseniibacteriota bacterium. The sequence continues at coordinate 35,976 of DATJZY010000026.1, read as the reverse complement.
CGGAGAGGTCGCAGCTCGATCTCTTCGGCGGCGCCCCGCCGCGCACGCCGCGACCGGGGCCGATCGGACCGGCGCCGATCGATCCCGAGCTCGTGGACCTCGCGCGGCGCCTCCCCGAGCAGCTCTACCTCGGCACCTCGTCCTGGTCGTTCCCCGGATGGCGCGGCCTCGTCTACGACCGCGAGGTTACCGCGCCGACGCTGGCCCGACACGGCCTCGCCGCCTACGCGCAGCATCCGCTGCTGCGCACCGTCGGGCTCGATCGCACCTTCTACGCGCCCATGACGCGCGAGGCGCTGGAGGATCTCGCGCGCCAGGTGCCGGCTGCGTTCCGCTTCCTCGTGAAGGCGCTCGAGACCTCCACGCTCGCCGTCTTCCCGCGTCACGAGCGCTACGGGTCGCAGGCCGGACGACCGAACCCCGCCTTCCTCGACGCCGAGCAGGTGGCGGCGGCGCTGCTGCGGCCCCTCGTTGCGGGCCTCGCGACGGCGCTCGGCCCGATCGTCTTCCAGCTTCCGCCGCAGCCGCCGGCGAACCTCGGCGGCCCGGCACGCTTCGCGATGCGCCTGCGGGCGTTCCTGCGCGGGCTCCCCGCCGGGCCGACCTACGCCGTCGAGCTGCGCAATCGCGAGCTCCTGTCCGCCGACGTCGCCAGCGCGCTCGCCGACACCGGCGCCGTGCCGTGCCTCACCGTGCACCCGACCATGCCACCGCTCGGCGAGCAGGCGCGGCAGCTCGGGAGCGATCATGCGCCCACGCTCGTCGTGCGCTGGATGCTCGGCGCCGGGCAGGAATACGAAGCGGCGCGCGAGCGCTATCGGCCCTTCGACCGCGTCGTCGATCCCGATCCGGCGACGCGCGAGGCGATCGGCGCGCAATGCCGCAGCGCCCTCGCAGCGGGGCGCCGCGCCTTCGTCGTCGTCAACAACAAGGCCGAGGGTTCCGCCCCGGCGTCGATCGTTCTGCTCGCCCGCACGCTCGCCGCCGGGTAAGCTGGGCCGTCATGTGGAGGCTGGTGGTCGCCGCGACCCTCGCGGCCGCGCGCGTCGCGAGCGCCCAGCTCCCCGACCTGGTCCCCGAGGCGTTCGACATCGACATCCGGCAGGGGACGAGCGTCAATGCGGGTGACGTGATCGAGGGCTGCGCGAGCGCCGAGACCGGGCTCACGCTGCTGCGCTTCAGCATGCGGGCGCGCAACATCGGCGCCGGCGATCTCTTCCTCGGTGATCCCGGCTGCCCCGACTGCCGGGCGAACCCCGGCGCGCCGTGCACGAACCCGTACTACGTCTGCTCGACCGCGCACGGCCACGCCCACTTCAACGGCTACGCGAGAGCGGAGCTGGTCTCGGTCGACACGGGTCTCGTCGCGACCGGGCGCAAGATCGGCTTCTGTCTGCTCGACCTCGAGTGCGCGACCCCGAAGTACAGCTGCAGCTTCCAGGGGCTGACGGCCGGCTGCGCGGACGTCTACCTCGCGGATCTGCCCTGCCAGTACATCGACCTCACGGGCATCACGCTCACGCCGGGCGACTACGTGCTGCGCGTCACGGTCGACCCCGACAATCGCCTCGCGGAATCCGACGAGACCAACAACGTGGTCGAGGTGCCGCTCACGCGCGATTGCGTGACCTCGCCCGAGCTCCTGCCGGCCTGTACGCCCGGCTCCTTCCTCTGCTACGGAACGCGCGTGGGCGGGCGGCCCGAGCCGCGCCTCGCGCCGGCGCCGACGGTGGGGCTGCTCGGCAGCTTCGGGGCCTTCGACATGCGCGTCACCCGCTCACGCGAGCTCTGTACGCCAGCGGTCGCGGGCACGAGCCCGATGACCGACGCGACGACGCACCTGCGCGCCTACGCCGCGGTCGACCCGGCGCGGTTCACGCCCGTGCGCGGCGTCCGCATCGTGACCCAGCTCGGCGAGACCGCGCTCGACGTGCTGCGGCCCGACGGCTTCGCGGGCCCCGGCGCGACCGACGCGGTCGCCGATCCCCCGGCGCCGGTGGCCGGCCACCACTCGGTCGACCGGTTCGCGTGCTTCCGCGTGAAGACGAGCCGCACCGCGCGCAAAGCGGCACACGCCGACGAGGTCGCCGTGAGCGATCGCTTCCTGTCCAGCCGTACGCTGGTCGTGAAGAAGCCGCGGCGCCTGTGCAGCCCGGTGGCCGTCGACGGCACGCCGGTCCTGATCGCGACGCGCCACCTCCTCTGCTTCGACGTCGCACGACCCCCGGCCGTCCGCTCGGGACGGATCCACGTCCGCGACGGGCTCGGCGCGACGGTCGTCGACCTCGGGCGCCCGCGCGAGCTGTGTCTGGTCGCCGAGAAGAATCCGCCGCGCCCGGCCGCCGAGACGCTCGAGCCCTGTGCCGGACGGGCCGACGTGTGGCGGTTCGACGCCCGCGCCGGCGCCACCGTCGAGGTGCGCGTCGACACGACGGATGCGACGACCGCGGCCGACCTCTGCGCCGAGGTCGCGTGCGGCGACCTCCACCTCGCCGGCGACGACGAGACCGCGTGCACGTTCGGACCGCCGTCCTACCGCTGCCCGGACGTGCGCGGCGTCGCGACGAGCGATGGGAGCTGTGTCGCCACCGTCCACACCTGCGCCGCGGGATGCGCGTCGGCGGCCCGTGCCGACTATGCCTTGCGCGCGGCGGTCGCCGGCGAGGATGCCGCCCCTGTCCTCATCGTCGACGACGGGCCCGCCGGGCCGTGAGCGTCGCGTGGTCGCCCACCCGAACCTCGATCGGATCAACTACACCAACATCGGCCTCATGCTCGGCTCGGCGGCCCTCGCCTGCACGCTGCCGTTCGAGATGTTCCTGCTCGCCTACGCGGTCCTGGGACCCCTGCACTATCTGACGCAGATCTCCTGGCTGCACGATCGCGGCTTCTACACGACCGGCCGCCACGACTGGATTCCACTCGCGGCGCTCGGTGTCGTCGCCTTCGTCGCCGCGTACACGACGTGGCTGCCGTGGGACGGCGCGCCCTTCGCGGCGCTCGGCAGCGGCGTCGCGGCGGCGTACGTGCGGAACCCCATTGCGAAGGCGTCGGCGCTCGTCACCGCCGTCGCCCTCGCCGTCCCGGTCCTGTCCTGGCCACCCGCCGGGATCCTCTTCCTCTTCCTGCTGACCACCGTCGTCCACGTCTACGTCTTCACCGGCGTCTTCATCCTGGCGGGGAGCATGAAGGCGCACAGCCGCTCCGGGTACGCGTCGTTCGCCGTGTACGTCGTGTGCGGCGCCGCGCTTCTCCTCGTGCAGCCGGCCGCCGCCGGGTACGACCCGAGCCCGTACACGCGCGCCGGCGTCGAGCCCTTCGGCGGCCTGATCGACGCCATGGCGCTCCTCGTGCCGGGGCGCGGCGAGTGGCCGGCCGTGGTCGCGATCGGCCGCTTCCTGGCCTTCGCGTACACGTACCATTACCTCAACTGGTTCTCGAAGACCGGCATCATCCGCTGGCACGAGATGAGCCGCGCCCGCATGGCCGTGATCGGCGTCGTCTACGCGGCCTCGCTCGCCGTCTACGCGGCGGACTACCGGATCGGGCTCATGGCGCTCTTCTTCCTCTCGATCGCGCACGTCTTCCTCGAGTTCCCGCTCGACACCCGCACCATCGTCGACGTCGCCACCGGCATGCGCCGGCGCGCGGTCGCGTCGTAGCGCGACGGACCGGGCGGTCGCTTCCGTCCCGGGGGGCGCTCGTCTAGGCTGTCGGCCGGCGCTATAAGAGGCGCATGGCCGAGAACACGCTCACCGTCACCGACAACCGGACCGGGAAGTCGTACACGATCCCGATCGAGCAGGGAGCGATACGGGCGACCGACCTCTCGCAGATCAAGACCGGCCCGGAGGACGGCGGGCTCGTCAGCTACGACGCCTCGTACGGCAACACGGCCGCCTGCAAGTCGCGCGTGAGCTACATCGACGGCGACCGGGGCATCCTGCGCTACCGCGGCTACCCGATCGAGGAGCTGGCGGAGAAGTCGAGCCACCTCGAGGTCGCCTACCTCATCGTGAAGGGCGAGCTGCCGTCGGCGTCCCGCTTCGCCATGTGGCAGCACAACATCAAGGTGCACACGCTCGTGCACGAGAACCTGAAACGCTTCATGGAGGGCTTCCGGTACGACGCGCACCCCATGGGCATGCTCATCGCGACGGTCGGCGCGCTCTCCACGTTCTACCCCGAGGCGCGCAAGGTGACCGACGTCGAGTCGCGCCGCATGCAGACGCGGCGCCTGATCGGCAAGATGCCGACCATCGCGGCGTTCGCGTACCGTCACAACCGCGGGCTCCCGTACGTGTATCCCGACAACGAGCTCTCGTACACCGGGAACTTCCTGTCGATGCTCTTCAAGATGACGGAGCTGCGCTACAAACCGAACCCCATCCTCGAGCGCGCGCTCGACGTGCTCTTCATCCTGCACGCCGACCACGAGCAGAACTGCTCGACCAGCACCATGCGCGTGGTCGGCTCGGCGCTCGCCGATCCCTACTCGTGCGTCTCGGCCGCCGCGGCGGCGCTCTCGGGTCCGCGGCACGGCGGCGCCAACGAGGAGGTCGTCCACATGCTCCACGAGATCGGCTCGGTCGCCAAGATCCCCGAGCTGATCAAGCAGGTGAAGGCCGGCGAGCGCCGCCTCATGGGCTTCGGCCATCGCGTCTACAAGAACTACGATCCGCGCGCGAAGATCGTCCGCCAGATCGCCTACGAGGTGTTCGAGGTGACGGGCAAGAACCCGCTCATCGACATCGCCATCGAGCTCGAGCGCATCGCGCTGCAGGACGACTACTTCGTCAAGCGCAAGCTCTACCCGAACGTCGACTTCTACTCGGGCATCATCTACGAGGCGATGGGCTTCCCGGTCGAGATGTTCCCCGTCCTGTTCGCCATCCCCCGGACGGCCGGGTGGATGGCGCAATGGGCGGAGCTCCTCACCGACGAGGAGCAACGCATCGCGCGCCCGAAGCAGATCTACACGGGCGCCGACTCGCGTCGCTACGTGCCGATCGAGCAGCGCGAGGAAGGCGGCGCCGAGGAGACCGAGGTCCGCGGACCGCTCTGAGGCGGCGAGCCGCCTCGTGCGCACCCGCATCCTCGCGACACTCGGGCCGGCGACCACCACCGAGACGGCGATACGCGCGCTCGTCGACGCCGGCGTCGACGCGTTCCGCCTGAACTTCTCGCACGGCACGCACGCCGAGCACGGCGCGTCCATCGCGACCATCCGCCGCGTCGCCGGCGCCCGGCCCGTCGCCATCGTGCAGGATCTGGCGGGGCCGAAGCTGCGCCTCACCCGTCCCGTGAAGGGGAATCCCGGCGACGTCGTCGAGATCGCCCTCCCCGCGAGCGTTCGCCCCGGCGACCCCGTGCTGCTCGCCGACGGCATGGCCCAGCTCCAGGTGATCGACGCCGGCCATGCGCGGGTGGTCGTGGGGGGCGAGGTCCCGGCCGGCAAGGGCATCAACCTCCCGTCCTCGCGCCTGGACGACGTGCCCGCGCTCACGGCCAAGGACCGCGACGACCTGCGCTTCGGCGTCTCGCAAGGCGTCGACTGGGTCGCGCTCTCGTTCGTGCGCCGTGCCTCGGATCTGGACGAGGTGCGCGCCAGCGGCATCCCCACCATCGCGAAGTTCGAAAAGGCTCAGGCGGTCGAGCACATGGCGGAGATCGTCGACGCCGCCGACGCCGTCATGGTGGCGCGCGGCGACCTCGGCGTGGAGATCCCGATCGAGCGGGTCCCCATCGTACAGAAGGAGCTGATCACCGCGGCCAACCGGGCGGCCAAGCCCGTCATCACGGCGACGCAGATGCTCCGCTCGATGGTGGAGAGCGTGCTCCCGACCCGCGCCGAGGCGACCGACGTCGCGAACGCCGTCCTGGACGGCACCGACGTCGTCATGCTGAGCGAAGAGACGGCGATCGGACGCCATCCCGTCGAGGCGGTCGGCGTGATGCGGCGGATCCTCGGCGAGGCGGAGCGCATTCTCACGCCGCGCACGGGCGCCGTCGCCACCGACGTCGCGAGCATGCTCGCGGGGGCGGCGTGCGAGATGGCGGCGCGCATCGGCGCGCACGCGATCGTGGTCCCCACCCGCTCGGGCACGACGGCGCGTCGCGTGGCCTCGCATCGCCCGCCCGTGCCGATCCTGGCGCTGACGCCGGACGAGGACGTCCGCCGTCGCCTCTCGCTCGCGTGGGGGGTCGTGGCGTGTCCGTCGCCACGGTTCGGCGACGCGGCGACCGTGTTCACGCAATACGGCGACGTGGTCCGTGCCACGGGTCTCGTCCCCGCCGGGAGACAGGTCGTGTTCACCGGCAGCTGGCCGTTCGGTGGCCCCGGCCCGACGAATCTCGTCCACGTGATGACGATCTGACCGGGCCGGACGGCCCGGGCTGGCTCGCGAGCCCGCCGGTTGCTATTGCGGCGGCATGGCGGAGGACGCACAGGCGGAGCTCGAGCGGTTGCGGGCCGAGAACGAGCGTCTGAAAAAGGCGCAGGGCCGGGGCGGCTCGCTGCGCGTCTCGGAGAAGGGCGGCGTCTCGGTCTACGGGCTCGGGCGATTCCCGGTGACGCTCTACAAGGAGCAGTGGCTGCGGCTGCTCGACATGGCGGACGACATCCGCGCCTTCATCCGCGACAACGAGAGCCGGCTGAAGGTCAAAGAGTAGCCGGTGTCCGGCGCGGGAGCCGCCTCCGACGGGCGCGCCGGTTCCCCTGCGCCGGCGGCGGTTCTCGGCAAGGACGCGGTCGTCTATGCCGTCGTGTTCGCCGCGCTCGGCCTGCCGTGGCTGCTGCGGCTCCGCGACGCGGTGCCCGCCGACTACGCGCAGGACGGCTGGCTGATCGCGTGGGTGCTCGACTGGTGCTGGCACGCGCTGACCTCGGCCCCGGGGACGCTCTTCGACCCGCCGGTGAACTACCCCGCGCCGGCGCAGCTCGCGGGATCCGAGCACTTCCTGTCGAGCCAGCTCGTCTTCGGTCCGCTGCGATGGGCGACCGGTGATTCGATCGTCGCGGCGAATCTGACCGCGTTCCTCTCCTATCCCCTCGCGGCCATCGCCATGGAGGCGTTGGCGCTCAAGCTCGGCGTCGCGCGAGCCGCGGCGTTCACGGTCGGGCTCCTCTACGCGCTCGGACAACCGTCGCCCGGCCGACTGCACGTCCTCCAGATGCAGTACCTCTACTTCCCGCTCGCGGCGCTCGTGCTCCGCCGCCTCCGGGAACGCGAAACCTGGCGCAGCTGGATGGCGGCGAGCGCCGTCTTCGTGGCCGGCCTCTTCAGCTCGTACCACATGGCGGTGTACCTGACCGTGGCGGCTGCCCTGTGGGGAGCCGGCGAGCTGCTGCGCAAGCGGTCGGGACGAGGTCGCTATGGGCTCGCAGCGGCGACCGCATGGGGCGTCGGGGCCGTGTTCCTGCTCGTGGTCTCCGCGCCGTATCTCGCGCGACCCGAGGCGGCGGGGGACCTGGAGCTGACGGCGAGCCGCTGGGGCACCAAGCACCTCGAGACCGACACCGCCGGCCCCGCGGGCGTCCCGGCGGGTGCGCTCGACGTCGCGGCGCAGACCGCGCTCTGCCTGATACTCTCGGGCGATCGGGTGCTCTGCCTCGATGCCAGAGACGTCGCCAGGGTCGATCCGCGGAAGCTCTGGGTTCTCTGTCTCATCTCCCCGCCGTACGTCTTCGTGGTGATTCCGCTCGTCGTGCTCGGGGTGGTGACTGCGATCCGCGGCAGCCCCTCCGCGCGCACCGTTGCGGTCGCCGCGCTCGCGATCGGTGGCGTCGGCTTCCTTCTGGCGGGCCCGGAGTACGCCAGGGTCGGTGGGATGGCGATCCCGCTGCCCGCGACGTGGCTCCAGTGGACGCCCGCGCGTTTCATCCGCGAGCGCGTCCGCTCGCTCGCCCTCACGTTCTTCGCCAGCACGGTGCTGGTCGCGTACGGGCTCGATGCAAGCCGCCGCCGATCGCGCGCATGGGGCCGGCTCGCCACGGCGCTCGTCGTCGCGACCACCATCCTACGCGTCGGCCCACCGCCGGGCGACGCGGGGCTCCGAAAGGACGTCGAGCGCGCGAACGACCTCGTCTCTCGCCGATCGCGCTTCGCGCCGATCGCCTACCAGCGCGCGCCGACGCTCGACCGCGATCGCGAGACGTATCGAAGCATCGCCGCCCATGTGCAGCGCGTGGCACCGGGTCCCCTCCTCGAATGGCCGAGCGCGGCGGACCAGGGGTCCGCGGTCGTCGGACAGATGGTGCACCGTCAGCCCAGCATCGACTTCTACACCGGCTACGTGCCGGCGCATCTGGACCTCGTCGAAGCGCTCGTGAAGCAGCTCCCCGCCCCGGCGGCGCTCGATGACCTCGTCGACGCGACCGGCCTCCGCTGGATCCTCGTGCGGCCCGCCAGCGAGTGGCCGGATCGACACGACCAAGCATTGGCGGAGCTGACTCGCCATCCTCGCGTTCGCGAGGTCACGCGCTACGGCGATTTCGTGCTCGTCCAGCTCGACCCGACGTCCCACCACCCCGATTGGTTCGCGCATCTCGCCGCGACGCCGCAGCGCAACCTGACCCCGCTCGGAACGCCGCTGCGCGCGCTGCCACGGGTACCGGCGACGATCGGCGTGTCGGCAACCCTCGTGCCCTCGGCGGAGGCGGAGCGACTGGTCCCGGTGACGCTCCGGGCGATGAACCTCGGGGCCGCGGGCTTGCCCGCCGCCCTTCCTGGCCACCCTGGGCGTCCCTTCTCGGTCCGTTTCGAGCTCGCGTGGCGACGCGTCGGCGACGACGGCGACGTGGAGGCGCCGCACCCCATCGAGCTTCGCCGCGACGTGCCGGCGGGGGAGTGGCTGGCGCAGACGGCGCGCCTGGTGACGCCGAAGCGTCCGGGCGCCTATGTCCTCGAAGTGGCGCTACGCCAGGTCGACGGGACCGACCTGTCGGGACCCGACAACCCGGTGCGCGTACCGGTCACGATCACGCCGCGGTCGGAGCCGGCTCCCGCACCAGGAACCGCACCACCGCCTCGGTGAAGACGTCGTTCTTGTCGCCGGCGACCATGTGCCCGGCGTCCGACACGTCGACGAACTCGGCGTGCGGCACGATCCCGAGGAAGGCGCGTGCGCCCTCCTCGCTCACGATGTCGCTCAGGCGTCCGCGTACGAGCAGCACGGGGATGCCGAGCGTCTTGGCGGCGCGCTCGAGCCGCTCGGGGTCGCGCGTGGCGCCGGGACGCCGATCGCCGGTGATGAACTTGGGATCCCAGTGCCAGCGCCAGCGTCCGTCCGCACCGAGCCGGAGGTTCTTCTGGAGACCGCGCAGATCGCGCGGCCGCGGGCGGTGCGTGAGGTAGCTCGCGACCGCGTCGGCCGCCTCCTCGAGCGATGTGAACCCATCGGGGTTCCCGGTCATGAAGCTGATGATGCGGTCGACGCCGACCGGATCCATGCGCGGCGCAATGTCGACCAGCACGAGCGCCGAGACGAGGTCCGGTGCGATCTCCCCCGCCGTGAGGAGCGCCGTGAGCCCGCCCAGCGACGCGCCCACGACCGCGGGCGGATGGTTCAGCTCGCGCGCGACGAGGACCAGGTCGCGCACGAAGGCGTCGAGCGAATAGTCGGCGTCCGGCGCCCACCCGCTGTCGCCATGCCCCCGCAGATCGATGTTGACGACGTGGCGGCCCGCCGCCGCGAGCGCCGCCGCCGTCCCGCCCCAGGCGTACCGCGTCTGCCCGCCGCCGTGGAGCATCACCACCGGCGGCGCGGTCGGATCGCCGTGCGCCTCGCCGACCAGCACGATCCCGTCGGGCGTGCGATACGTCACGCGCTGCACGGGGCCGCCGGCGCTGCGCAGCTCGAAGCCGAGGATCTCCTCCAGCTCGGCGAGCGCGTCGTCGGGATCGGCGACCTTGATCGTCGTCATGCCGATCGCTTTCGCCGATTTCAGGTTGAGGCCGATGTCGTCGAGGAAGACGGCCTCTTCGGGCGCGACGCCGAGCCGCTCGCAGGCGAGGTGGTAGATGCGCGGATCGGGCTTGCGGAGCCCTTCCACGGCGGACTCGACCACGACGTCGAAGTGCGGGCGCAGCTGCGAGGTGTCGTCGCCTTCGGTGCGCCAGTTGTTGGTGAGCGCGGCGACGCGAAAGCCCTTGGCGCGCAGCCGGCGGATCGCCTCCAGCATCGCCGGGCGCGGTGTCGCGGCCTCCGCCACCATCAGCATCATGGCGCGCGCGTCGACCTGCTGGCCCGCCGCGGTGCAGTCCGCCTCGAAGGCGGGGAAGAAGCCCGCCAGGTCGAGCTCGCCGCGCTCGAGGCGCGACCACGCGCCGCGGGGCGCGGTCGTGACGACGACGTGGTTCACGAACCCGGCCGGGATCCCCCGCGCCTGCTCGTAGGCGGCGATGGCGTGGAGCGGTGACCCGCACACGACCCCGCCCAGATCGAAGATGACGCCACGGTAGGGCATCCCGCAGACTTACGGCGCTGGCATCTCCCTCGCAACCGAAGCATGATCCTCGGTTCGGGAGGGTGCGCACATGATCGAGTGGAACGAGAGCCACGTGATGATCCGCGACATGATCCGGCGGTTCATCGAGGCCGAGATCGTCCCGCACCTGGAGGAGCTCGAGCACGGCGACCTCCCGCCGTACGACATCCTGCGCAAGATGATGAAGACGTTCGGTCTCGACGAGGCGGCGCGCATGCGCTTCCAGTCGCAGATCGCGGCCGAGAAGGCGGGCAAGAAGAAGGAGCGGCGGGCCGACGCCGACGGCGGCCACGACCCCGCCATGCAGGTCATCCCGGTCATCGAGCTCTGCCGCTACTGCCCGGGCATGGTGACGGCGCTCGGCGTCTCGGTGGGCCTCGCGGCGCAGTCGGTCCTCTCCAAGGGCACGATCCGGCAGAAGGAGCGCTGGGCGCTCGATCTGCTCACGCTCGACAAGGTCGGCGCGTGGGCGATCACCGAGCCCGGGTCGGGCTCGGACGCCTTCGGCGGCATGAAGGCGAGCGCCAAGCGGCACGGCGACGGCTACGTGCTGAACGGCAACAAGACGTTCATCACGAACGGGCCGTACGCCGACACGATCGTGTTCATCTGCAAGCTCGACGACGGCGCGACCGAGGCGAAGCATCGCAAGGTGCTGCACTTCGTCGTCGAGAAGGGTATGCCGGGGCTCACGCAGTCGAAGCCGCTGCGCAAGATGGGCCTCCACTCCTCGCCGACCGGGGAGCTCTTCCTGGAGGACGTGTTCTGCGAGAAGGATCGCCTGCTCGGCGAGACCGAGGACGTGCCGGGCCGGCAGGGCGCCAAGGCGACGTTCACGATGGAGCGCACCGGTGTCGCCGCGATGGCGCTCGGGATCGTCGAGGAGTGCCTGAAGCTCTGCCTCGACTACGCCAAGACGCGCCTCTCGTTCGGCAAGCCGATCGGCGAGTTCCAGCTGATCCAGCTGAAGCTCGCCAAGATGGAGGTCGTCCGCATGAACCTCCAGAACATCGTGTTCCGCCAGATCGAGATGTCGGTGCAGGGCAAGCAGATGGAGTTCGCCGAGGCGTCGGCGGTGAAGCTCTACTCGGCGCAGGCGGCGATGGAGGTGGCGCTCGAAGCGGTGCAGCTCTTCGGCGGCAACGGCTACATGGCCGAGTACCGCGTCGAGCAGCTCTGCCGCGACGCCAAGGTCCTGCAGATCTACGCCGGCACCGACGAGATCCAGGTGTCGCAGATCGCGCGGAGCCTGCTCGCGTCGTAGCCGGGCGGGCCGTGCCGATCGTTCCCCCGCCGAGCCGCTGGGCGTTTCCGCCGGCCGAGGAGGCGCCGTCCATCGGCATCCTCGGCGCCGGCGCGGACCTCGAGCCCGGGACGATCCTCGCCGCGTACCGCGCCGGGATCTTCCCCTGGCCCGACCAGAGCGGGCGCCTCCTGTGGTGGTCGCCCGACCCGCGCGCGATCATTCCCCTCTCCGGCTTCCACGCCTCGACCAGCCTGCGCCGCCTGCGACGGCGCGGGCGCTACGCCGTCACGCGCGACACCGCGTGCGCCGACGTCATTCGTGGCTGCGCGACGTCGCACGGCCCCACCTGGATCACGCCCGAGATGCTCGCCGCCTACGTCCGCCTGCACGAGATGGGATGGGCGCACAGCGTCGAGGTGTGGCGGCAGGGCGAGCTCGTCGGCGGCGTGTACGGCGTCGCCATGGGCGGCCTGTTCGCGGCGGAGTCGATGTTCCACCTGGCGCGCGACGCCTCGAAGGTGGCGCTCGCCGAGCTGGTGGAGCATCTGCGCACCCGCGGCTTCCAGCTCCTCGACGTGCAGCTCGCCACGCCGCACCTCCGCTCGCTGGGCGCGATCGAGATCCCGCGCGCCGAGTACCTGGCGCTGGTCGAGGAAGCGCGCGACCTTCGCGTCAGCTGGTGAGCGGTACGAGCGCCGTCGCCGTCCGGCCCATGGCGCGCGCGTAGGCCGCGCCGACGCGCGCCGCGACGCGCGTGGCCGTCCCCGGACGCGCCAGCAGGACGACCGCGCCGCCGAACCCGCCGCCGGTGAGCCGCGCGCCGTAGACGTCGGGATCCTCCCAGCCGAGCTCGACCAGACAGTCCACCTCGGGCACCGACACCTGATAGTCGTCGCGCTGCGAAGCGTGCGACGCGAGGAAGAGCTGGCCCAGTCGTTCCGCGTCGCCGGCGCGCAGCGCGGTCACGGCGTCGCGCACGCGTGCGTGCTCGGTGACGACGTGCCGGACCCGCCGCCCGAGGGACGTCGGCAGCGTCGCGAGCCGATCCAGATCGGCGAGCGCGAGGTCGCAGAGCGCGGACACCCCCAGCCGGCGGGCCGCGTCCTCGCACTCGGCGCGGCGTGCATTGTAGTCGCCGCCCGCGATCGCATGGCGGACGCCCGAGTCGAGCACGACGAGCTCGACGGACGGCGGGATCGCCGCCCGCTCGAACGCGAGCGTCCGGCTGTCGAGGAAGAGCGCCGTCCGCTCGTCGGCGAGGCTCGCCGCCATCTGGTCCATGGTGCCGACGCGCGCGCCCACGAAGATCGACTCGGCGTCGTGCGCGAGGCGCGCCAGCGCGACGTCGTCGAGCGGAAGCGCGAACGCCTCGCGCAGCGCGCGCAGCAGGCCCACTTCGAGCGCGGCGCTCGAGGAAAGGCCGCTGCCGGCCGGCACGGTCGAGACGATCGTGGCCTCGAACCCCGCGATCGCGAACCCGCCGCGCCCGAGCGCCCACGTGCATCCCTCGACGTAGTCGCTCCAGGCGTTGCGCCGGGTCTCCTCGCCCAGCCCGAACGCGTGCGATCGGTCCCCCAGCGCCGTGTGGAGGATCGCCCGGCGATCGCGGCGCGGCGCGAGCGCGATCGTGGTCCGCTGCGGGATCGCCGTCGGGAGCACCTGGCCACCGTTGTAGTCGGTGTGCTCGCCCATGAGGTTCACGCGCCCGGGAGCGCTCGCGACCACCGCCGGCTCGTGGCCGAAGCGCGCGCGGAAAATGTCGTGCACGACCCGAGTCTACATACTTGGCGAGCGACCCGCAGTGGGACTATGAGGGCGGCGTCACTACAGCGCTCAATCCCGGGCGCCAAGCTCCCATGGAGGGAACCATGGCCGAGAGCGTATACAAGGTGATCGAGCTGGTGGGCACCAGCACCGAGTCGTGGGAGAAGGCTGCGTTGGCGGCCGTGAACCGTGCGTCGAAGTCGCTGCGCGATCTCCGCATCGCCGAGGTCTCCGAGCTCGACATGCAGCTCGAAGGCGGCAAGGTGCGCGCCTATCGCGCGAAGGTGAAGGTGTCGTTCAAGTACGAAGGCAAGGGCTGAGCACATCCGGACGGGGCCGCCCCGCGCGACGGCGGCCCCGTCCGGCGGCTTGCATCCGACCCCGACCGCCGTTGTAACGGGCCTGCCGGGGGGAGGATGAGCCAGGGAGAGCTGCTTCGCACGCGCCGGTTCGCGCCGTTCTTCTGGACGCAGTTCCTGGGCGCGCTCAACGACAACCTCTTCAAGAACGCGCTCGTCATCCTGTTCGCCTTCGGCGCCGCCGAGAGCGCGCTCTCGACCGACGTGCTCGTGAATCTCGCGGCGGGCGTGTTCATCTTCCCGTTCTTCGTGTTCTCCGCGACGTCGGGGCAGCTCGCCGACAAGCTCGAGAAGTCGCGCATCATCCGCGCCGTGAAGCTGCTCGAGATCGGCATCATGTGCGTGGGGGCGATCGGGTTCCAGCTCCGCAGCGTTCCCGTGCTGCTGGTCGCCCTGTTCGCCATGGGCGTCCACTCGACCCTCTTCGGGCCCGTCAAATACAGCATCCTACCGCAGCACCTGCGCGAGGACGAGCTCGTCGGCGGCAACGCCCTCGTCGAGATGGGCACGTTCGTCGCGATCCTCGTGGGGACGATCCTCGGCGGCGTGCTGGTCGCGATCGCCGGCTGGGGCCCGATCGTCGTCTCGGTCGCGACGATCGGGACCGCGGTCGCCGGCTGGCTCGTGAGCCGCGGCGTACCGGCCGCATCCGCCGACGATCCGTCGCTGCGCATCCGCTGGAACCCCGTCACCGAGACGTGGCGCATGGTCGGGTTCGCCCGCGAGGTGCACAGCGTCTTCCTGTCGATCCTCGGCATCTCGTGGTTCTGGTTCTACGGCGCGCTCTTCCTCGCCCAGTTCCCGGGGCTCGGGCGCGATCTCCTGGGCGGCGACGAGCACGTCGTGACGCTCCTCCTCACCGTCTTCTCGATCGGCATCGGCCTCGGCTGCATGCTGTGCGAGCGCCTGTCGTCGGGCGTCATCGAGCTGGGCCTGGTCCCCTTCGGATCGATCGGCTTGACGCTCTTCGCCCTCGACCTGGCGTGGGCGACCCACCTCGCCGCCGCCCGCACGACGCCGCTCGACGTCGCCGGGTTCCTCGCCAGCCCGCGCCACTGGCGGGTCGCCGCCGACCTCCTCCTGATCGGCGTCTTCGGCGGCTTCTTCATCGTACCGCTGCTCGCGTTCGTGCAGCATCGCAGCGAGCCGAGGCATCGCTCGCGCATCATCGCCGCCAACAACATCGTGAGCGCCTTCTTCATGGTCGTGGCGGCGGGCGTCGGGATCGTGCTGCGCACGAACGGCTTCACGATCCCGCAGCTCTTCCTGTTCACGGCGATCGTGAACGCGCTGGTGGCGATCTACATCTTCACCGTGATCCCCGAGTTCCTCATGCGCTTCATCATCTGGCTGCTCGTCCACACGGTCTATCGAGTCGAGCAGCGCGGCCTGGAGCACCTGCCACAGAGCGGCCCCGCCGTCGTGGTGGCGAACCACGTGAGCTTCGTCGACGCCCTCGTCATCGCGGCGGCGTCGCGCCGGCCGATGCGCTTCGTCATGGACCACGCGATCTTCAGGCTGCCGATCCTGCACTTCGTCTTCCGCACCGGGCGCGCAATCCCGATCGCCCCCCGCAAGGAGGACCCGGCGCGGCTCGAGCGGGCCTACGACGAGGTCGCACACGCGCTCGAGGAGGGCGACCTCGTGTGCATCTTCCCGGAGGGCAAGCTCACGACGACCGGCGACATGAATCCCTTCCGGCCGGGGATCGAGCGCATCGTCGCGCGCACGCCCGTGCCGGTGATCCCGATGGCCTTGCGTGGGCTCTGGGGCAGCTTCTTCAGCCGCTTCGGCGGTGCCGCCATGCGACGGCCCTTCCGCCGCGTCTGGTCGCGGATCGAGGTCGTGTGCGGCGCCCCCGTCGCCCCCGAGCTGGCGACGGCGCCGGCGCTGGAAGCGCAGGTGCTCGCGCTCCGCGGCGACTGGCGCTGAGACGTGCCGCCGTCAGGGCGACTGGAAGGCGATGCCGGAGACGAGGCACGCGACCGTCCCGCCGAGCGGCGTCGACATGTTCGCCGGGTTCGAGTCGCTGATCTGGTACTGTACCGTCACGACTTGCCCGCCCGGCTCCGTGTAGACGAGCGAGCGATGCTCGGTCACGTCGTCGCCGATCGTGAGCGGCGCCGCGGCGTCGAAGTCGTTCGTCACCGCATCGAACGAGTTTCCGTACGAGCGGAGGCTCGCGTTGTCGACCGCGGTCGTCGCCACGAGCGTCACGAGCCCCATCGCCGAGCACGAGGCGACGAGGCTCAGCTTGCCGCTGTCGAAGATCGTGGCCGCCGGCGTATTCGCCGGGGCGGCGAACGAGATGGCGGTCGGCTTGCCGGGAGGTCCGGGCGGCCCCACGGCGCCGAAGGTCGCGAGGTCGACCTGCGTCTCCTTCTTCTTGCAGGCGTCGCGCACGAACATCGCGCCGGACTTCTTCTGGCAGATCACCGCGGCGTCGGCCGTCGTGGCCGCCGCGACGACCAGCGCCACGGCGACCCGGATCGCGCTCCGCATCCTCATCGCCCCCACCTCCGTCACCGGTGATCGACTGCTACCACCTCGCCGCCCGCGGCGCGAGCGCCTCATCCGGCGATGCCGAGGATGCGGTCGTAGCGCTTGATGCGGGTCGCATCGCCGCCGCGGATCCGGCGCGCGTTCATCTCGACGGCGGGGATGTGCCGGCGGATGAAGCTGCCGGCGACGTCGATCTTCACGTCGGCGTACTGCGCCTGCAGCAGCAGCTCGGCGCTCGTGACGACGTCGACGACCATGTCGGAGACGCGCTTGGCGTTGAGGAGGGCGTACTGCGGATCGCCCATGAGAGCGGTCGACGCCTCGGTGATGAAGCGCATGCCGTCGAACACCTGCTGCACCAGCTCGGGGAACTTCGCGCGCAGGCACTCGAGCTCGTCGCGCGTCTCGTCGAGGGCGGTGAAGAGCGCACCCTTGGCCATCTCCTTCAGCGCGAAGCTGGCCTGGATCTCGGACGTGCCCTCGTAGATCGTCGTGATGATCGAGTCCGAGTGGTAGTGCCCCGCCGGCGACTCGGCCATGTAGCCGATGCCGCCGTGCACCTGGATGCCGGCGCGCGTCACGTTGTTCGAGATCTCGGTCGAGAAGTACTTCGTGAGCGGCGTGTAGAAGCGGATGAGCGCCAGCTTGTGCTCGAGCTCCTGCTGGAGCCTGGCGCGATCCGGATCGCCCTTGCAGCGATCGGACTCGAGGTAGGTCTTCAACGCGTCGGCCTGATCGATGATCGCCGAGGTGTGATAGAGCAGCGCCCGCGCGGCCTGGATGTTGATCACCATGAGGGTCAGCATCGACTTCACGAGCGGCTGCTCGATGATCGGCTGCCCGAACTGCACGCGGGTCTCGGCGTAGGCGCGCGCCTCGTGGTAGGCGCCCTGCGCGACGCCGAGCGCCTGCGCGGCGACGCCGAGGCGCGCGTTGTTCATGAGGTCGAGCATCGCCTTGAAGCCCTGGCCCGGCTTGCCGAGCAGGAAGGCCTCGGCGTGGTCGAGCTCGATCACGCAGGTGGGCGAGCCGTGGATGCCCATCTTCTTCTCGACGCGCGACGTCCGCAGGCCGTTCACCTTCCCGTCGGGGAGGACGCGCGGACAGAGCATCAGGTTGAGCCCGTTGGTCGTGCCCTTCGACTGGTCGGCGGTCGCCGCGTCGCGGGCGAGCACCAGGTGGATCTCGGAGCCGCCGTTCGTGATGAAGATCTTCTCGCCGTCGATGAAGTAGCGCTCGCCTTCCTTGCGCACCTTGGTCGCGATGTTGCCGAGGTCCGATCCCGCCTGCGGCTCGGTCAGGTCCATCGAGCCCTGGTACTCGCCGGCGACGAACTTCGGCAGATAGCGGTCCTTGATCTCGTCGCTGCCGTACTTCTCGATGTCGAGCGCGACGCCGGCCTGGAGACCGATGATGGTCATGAGGCTCGTGTCGGCGCGCGACACCATCTCGAGATACGCGCAGTTGACGATCGCCGGCAGCGCGTAGCCGCCGTACTTGGGATCGAGCGTGAGGCAGATGAGCCCCGCCTTCCGCAGCTTCTCGTAGCCAGCGTCGATGTGCGGCGGCCGGATGACCTTCCCGTTCTGGAGCCCCACCTCCTCGTGCCAGTGCTCGCGGGCCCCCGCGGCGATCTCGGCGCAGATGTCGCCCGTCGTCTGGAGGATCGTCTTGTAGGTGTCGACCTCGGCCGCGACGTCGACGTCGCCGCCGCGCTTCAGCCGGAAGTGGCGCGCCCAATCGACTCGGTGGTCGATGAACAAGCGCATGTCATCGTTGAAGAAATCAGTCGCCATGGCCGGGTCTCTCCTCGGGGCGGTGTGCGATTGACGCGCCGCAGCTTACCACGGGACGCGGTGGTGTCACACGGTCCGCTCTGGTAACCGGGAGTCGTGCGCATGCTCCACACCATGCTGCGCGTGGGGAACCTGGAACGCTCCTTGCGCTTCTACTGCGAGGTGCTGGGGATGCGGCTCCTGCGCCGCAAGGACTACCCCGACGGCCGGTTCACCCTCGCCTTCGTCGGGTACGGCGACGAGGACCGGAGCACCGTGATCGAGCTCACCCACAACTGGGACACCGAGCGCTACGACCTGGGCAACGCGTTCGGGCACGTCGCCCTCGGGGTCGAGGACATCTACACGGCGTGTGCCGACCTGCGCGCCAAGGGCGCCAAGATCGTCCGCGAGCCGGGTCCGATGAAGCACGGCGGCTCGGAGATCGCGTTCGTCGAAGATCCGGACGGCTACAAGATCGAGCTCATCCAGCTCCGCGGGCGGCAGGATTGACGATGTCCGAGGGCATGGGTCATCATCGAACCGTGAACCCCGAGCGGCCGGCCTGGCGCGAGGCGCTCTCCCGCGAGGAGATCAAGGACCTCCTCGCCATGCGCGACGTGCGGAGCTGGGGGTCGGTCGCCCTCAACTGGGGGCTCGTCGCCGTGGCGTTCGCGCTGGTCGCGCGCTGGCCGAATCCGCTGACCGTCGTCGTCGCCCTGCTCGTCATCGGAGCACGGCAGCTCGGCTTCGCCGTCCTCATGCACGAGGCCGCGCATCGCTCGCTCTTCAAGGATCGCCGCACGAACGATCTCGTCGGCAACTGGCTGTGCGCATATCCGATCTGGAGCGATCTCTCCCCGTACCGGCCCTATCACCTGCAGCATCACGCGAAGAACTGGACGGACGAGGATCCCGACCTCGGGCTCGCGAACCCGTTCCCGATCACGACCGCGAGCCTGCGCCGCAAGGTGTGGCGCGACCTCTCCGGACAGACGGGCTGGAAGCGGCTCAAGGCGACCGTCCGCCGCGATCTCGGGCTCAGCCGCGGCCGCGTGAAGCGGAACTTCGACGCCGGCCTGGACGCGTTCCACGGCGTTCTCATCACGAACGCCGTCCTGCTCGCGATCCTCACCGCGTGCGGCCATCCCCTGCTCTACCTCCTGTGGATCGGCGCGTGGCTCACGAGCTACAGCCTCGTCATGCGGATCCGCTCGATCGCCGAGCACGCCATGATCCCCGATCCGGCCGACGAGATGAACAACACGCGCACGACCGTCGCGCGCTGGTGGGAGCGCCTGCTCATCGCGCCCAACCGCGTGAACTACCACCTGGAGCACCACCTGCTGCCGACCGTCCCGCACTACAACCTGCCGCGCATGCACCGCATGCTGCGCGAGCGCGGCATCCTCGCCGACGCGTGCGTGGCGACGAGCTACGCGGACGTCCTCCGGCTCGCGGCATCGCGAACGTAGGAGCGCCCAGGGGCGGGACGCCCTCGGGCACGGAGGCGGGGTGGCGGGAGCGGCGGTGAAGGGACGGCGACGACGCGCGCGGAAGCGACGGCGTCGTGCGACGGGTCCCGTCTGGCAGATCGGCCTGCACGGGGCGGGCGAAGCGCTGGCGATCCTGGTGACCGCGCTCATCGTCGTCACCATGGCGCTGGGGCACGTGTCGGCGCGCTTCGCCGGCGATCGGCTGTGGTCGCATCTGCTGCCGTTCGCGGCCACCGTGCTCGCGATCGGGGTCGCGGTCGCCCTCCTGCTCCGCGGCTGGCTCGCGGCGCGAGGCTGGCTCGCCGCGCATGATCCCCGCGCGCCGCTCACCGTCGCGTCGGGGCTGGCGCTCGCCGCCGTCGTCTGGACGTTCCATCCCGCGTATCGCGCCGACGTGACGAGCCTGCGCCAGGCCGTCGGGGGCTCGACCGAAGCGCAGCGCACGACGCTCGCGCACCAGGTGTACGCCGCCTACCGCCGCACCGAGCCGAAGGCCTGGGAGCACATGCTCGAGCGCTCGCGCGAGGTCGACGCCGTGGTGCACGAGGCGGCCGATGCGTTCGCCGTCGACGCCGAGGTGCTGATGGGCATCGCCGGCGCGGAGTCGTCGTTCAATCCGCGCGACAGCGCCGACGGCGGTCGCGGGCTCTTCCAGATCACGGCGCCGCCCGCCGAGGCGGTGGCGCAGGTCAAACGGCAGCTCGGCGTGACCGAGCTCGACGTGCGCGACCATCGCCACAACGCCTATCTGGCGGCCGCGACCCTGCGGCTGTACTACGACCAGATGCACGGCGAGCCGTTCCTCACGCTGCTCGCGTACAACATCGGGCCGCGCAACGGCGGGCTCGCGACCATCATGCGCCAGTACGGCGCGCACGACTTCGTGACCGTGCAGCCCTACCTGCAGAACGTGCCGCGCGACTACCCGGTGCGGGTGCTCACCGCCGCCCTCGCCTACCGCCTCTGGCACGACGAGGGACGCCTGCCGCGCTACGAGGACGGCGACAACGCGCGCCACGTCCAGGCGGTCGGCATTCCGGGGCTCTCGGCCGAAGAGGCCCTGGTCGGATCGCGATGAGCCGCGTCCACGTCGTCCTCGTGCCGGGCTTCTTCGGGTTCGCGAACCTCGGCGACCTCGCCTACTTCGGACACGTCCACACCTACCTGCACGACGCGTACGTGGCGCGCGGCTTCGAGCCGATCCTCCACGTCGTGCGCACGCACCCGACGGCGTCGCTGCCCAGGCGAGCCGCGCGGCTCCTCGAGACGCTGCACATCGAGGTCGCCGACCAGGCGCCGATCCATCTCGTGGGCCATTCGAGCGGCGGCCTCGACTGCCGGCTCCTGCTCGCGCCCGGTGTCGTGCTGCCGACCGAGTACGACGTCGAGGCGATGGCGCAGCGGGTGACCGCCGTCCTGTGCGTCTCGACTCCGCATCGCGGTACGCCGGTCGCCGCGTTCTTCGCGACGCGCCTGGGCGCGAACCTCCTCGAGCTGCTGTCGCTCGGGACGATCCGCGCGCTGCGTCTGGGACATCTGCCGCTCTCGGCGCTGCTCGGGCTCGGCGCGGCGTACGCACGCCTGGACAACCTCGGGCCGAACAGTGCGCTCCTGGATCAGCTCTTCCGCGACCTCCTCGACGAGTTCACTCCCGAGCGCCGGCAGGCGATCACGCAGTTCTTCACCGACGTGCGTTCGGACCAGGGGCTGCTGACCCAGCTCATGCCCGACGCCATGGAGACGTTCGAAGCGACGACGCGCGACCGCCCGGGCGTCCGCTACGGGTCGATCGCCTCGCGCGCGACGCCGCCGAGCCTCGGATCATGGCTCACGCCCGGCCTCGATCCGACGGCGCACGTCTCGCACCTGGTCTATCGGGCGCTCCACGCGGCCGCGAGCGATCCCGATGCGTGCCTGCCCGCGCTCGCCTCCGCCGCGGTCGAGACCCTGCGGGCGGCCTACGGGACCCTCCCCGATCCGACCGACAGCGACGGTGTCGTGCCGACGCTCTCGCAGGTGCACGGCGAGCTGCTGCACGCCGCGCACGGGGATCACCTGGACGTCATCGGGCACTTCGGCGACACGACGCTGAAGCCCCCGCACTTCGATTGGCTCGTGACGGGCAGTGGCTTCGACCTCGCCCGCTTCGAGGCGCTCTGGGAGCGGGGGGCCGACTATCTCACTGGAGCACGCCGGGCTTCTGGAGCGCGAAGCGCGGGATCGCCGCCCTGAAGACGCGCCCGCCCGGCTCGTGCATCTCGTACGTGCCCTCCATCGTGCCGACCGGCGTCGTCAGCACGGCGCCGCTCGTGTACTGGTGCACCTCGCCCCGGGCCAGGACCGGCTGCTCGCCGACGACGCCCGGCCCTTCGACCTCGCGCACCTCGCCGTTGCCGTCGGTGATGATCCAGTGGCGCCGCATGAGCTGCACGCGCGCGTGTCCCTCGTTCGCGATCGTCACCATGTAGGCGAACGCGAAGCTGTTCTGGTCGGGCTGCGAGCGATCGGCGAGGTACGTCGACTCGACCGTGACGCGGACTCCTTCGGTGACGAGCGTCGGCATGAGCGGCGGTTTTCCTAGAGAGTCGACCGCGGGGAGTCAACCGCTCACGCGTGCATGCGCGCGAGCGGCGGCGCCGCGGCGATGACGCTCGCCTCGTGCGCGGCGAGCATGCCGAGCCGCGCGCGCGCAGCCGCGTCGCCGGCGACGCCGGCGGCGAGCTCGACGTAGCCCTGGTGATGGCGCGCTTCGCTCGCGAGCAGACCCCGGTAGAAGACCGCGAGCTCCGGGTCCGGCACGTGCTCGGCCAGCAGCTTCATGCGCTCGCAGCTTCGGGCCTCGATGAGGGAGAGACAGAGGAGCGTGTCGAGCAGACGCTCCGGCTCTTCGGAACGGACGGCGGCGAGGAGATCGGTCGCGTACGGCGCCGGGGCGAGACGCCGGTACACGATGCCCCGTGCGGCGAGGAGCTCCAGCATCTGCTCGAAGTGGCTCAGCTCCTCGCGTGCGAGCGCAGACAGCACGGGCAGCATTTCGCTGCGCTCCGGATAGCGGAAGAGCAGGCTCACCGCGGTCGAGGCGGCCTTCTTCTCGCAATGCGCGTGATCGACCAGCATCTCGTCCAGATGCGCCAGCGCCCGCGCGACCCACGCGGGCGACGTCTCCGATGCGAGGCCCAGCATCACCCCACGGGCGGAACGGTCCGGCCGAGCTTCGCACCCACGACCTCGGCGATGCGCTCGTACAGGCGATGCCGGTCGCGGTCGTCCACCCACGCGGCCCCGTCCCAGTCGTAGTGCCAGGCGCGCGCGCCGGCCGCGAACCACATCTGGTGCGCGGCACCCTGACGGTTCAGCACGTACTTCGTGCCGTCCTCGAACTCGATCGCGACGAGGCCGTCGCCGGTCGCGCGGTCGAGCGCGTCGTCGTCGATCCGGTCGATCCAGCGCGCCACCGTCGCGAGACAACCCGCGGCGTGCTCCTGGTATTCGTGCTCGGTCATGTCGCTCGTCCTCGTTCCGCGAGATCCGGATTCGACGCGCGCAGCTCGCCGATCGCCGCGAGCTTCGCGTCGAAGCGCGACCAGTCGTCGCGCTCCGCGATCGCCGCCCAGATCCCTTCGATCTCGTCGTAGAGGAGGCTACACGGTTCGTCGCGCCGGTAGTAGGGGAGCGCGAGGCTCGCGGGGTGCGCGGGGTCGTAGGTCGCGAGCCGGCGCCGCAACGCCCCGAACCCCGGTTCGCCGTAGCGCGCGGCGCGCGGCCCGGCGAGCGCCCGGCCCGCGCTCGTCTCGCCGCCGTACCAGTCGAAGAAGAACGCGTCGAAAACGATGCCGCTCTCGCGCAGCCACCCGAAGGTCGCCGCGACGAGGGCGCCGTCGTCGTCGAGGCCGCGGGGGACGAGCCCGAGCCGGGCGGTGAGCTGCGCCGCCATCGCCTCGTGGACGTCGGTCTCGTAGTGCGCGAGCGCCCGGCGAAGCGGCTCCGCCGGCGAGACGAGCGTCAAGGTTTCGGCCAGGCGCTCGAGGTTCCACAGCACGATCGCCGGCTGCCGCCCGAAGCGGTAGAGCCCCGTGTGATCGAAGTACGCGGCGACGAACTCCGGGTCGAAGGTGGGCAGGAAGCGATACGGGCCGTAGTCGAAGCTCTCGCCGGTGACGTTCATGTTGTCGGTGTTGAGCACGCCGTGGACGAAGCCGGCGACCGTCCAGCTCGCGACCAGACGCGCGCTGCGCCGCACGACCGCGCGCAGAAACCCTTGCGGGGTCTCGCCACCCTCCGGCACGAGGTGCCTCGCGGCGTACGCGAGGAGCCGGCCCACGCGGGCCTCGTCGCGCAGGGCGGCGTGGCGCTGGAAGCTGCCGAAGCGCACGTGCGAGTGCGAGAGGCGCACCAGCACCGACGATCGTGTGGGCGACGGCTCGTCGCCCCGCTCGAGCGCCTCGCCGGTCTCGAACAACGAGAGCGACTTCGAGGTGTAGACCCCGAGCGCCTCGAGCATCTCGGTCGCGAGCACCTCGCGCACGCCGCCCTTCAGCGTCAGCCGCCCGTCGCCGCCGCGCGACCAGGGCGTCTGGCCGCTGCCCTTGGTACCGAGGTCGAGGAGACGGCCGTCATCGTCGAGGAGCTGTGCGAACAGGAAGCCACGCCCGTCGCCCAGGTGTGGATTGTAGGCGCGGAACTGGTGGCCGTGGTAGCGCAGCGAGAGGCGCTCGGTCAGGTTGTCGGGGAGCGACGCGAAACCGGCGAAGTGCGCCTCCCACTCCGCGTCGTCGAGCGTGCCGAGGCCGACCCGGTCGGCCCAGCGCTGGCTGCGATGACGGCGCACGTGCTGCGGGAAGCGCGCCGGCGTGACGACGTCCCAGAAGCCGTCGCCCAGCTCCAGGACGTGCGGCGCGGGCCGGTAGCTCGGGGCGATCGGCAACTCAGGCGAGGTCGGGCGGCGTCACGCGCTCGAGCCACTCGCGGTACGAGCAGGTGTACCCGACGGCCTCCTGCCGCGCGCGCACCTTGGCCATGATCGCGTCGGCGAGAGTGGGCTCGAGCGGCTTGCCGCCGGTCACGTGGTCGGCGATCCGGCTCGCCTGCGCGCCGACCGCCGCCGTCGCGGCTGCGAATACGGCCTCTTCCTCCCTGTGCTTGCCGTTGCCGACGCCGAGGAACTGCTCGATCACGTGCGCGCTGACCGAGGCGCTGTGGCGACGCGAGGCGATGATGTTGCCCTTGCCCGTGAGGACGTTCCCGACGCTGAAGACGGTCTCGTAGCCCGCCAGCCGGCCGAGCTGCTCGTCGGCCCACTGGTAGACGACGTCCTTCATGGGGATGCCCCGCATCGGCTCGGGTACGCTGCCGATCGAGCTCACGACGAGCGGCGCATGGACGTCCTCGATGGCGCCGTCGACGGGGATCGCCTTCCCGCCCTCGACGCGCGTGCGCTGGAAGCGCAGCCCCACGAGCCGTCCTCCTTCGACCAGCAGGCCAACCGCTTGGCGCAGCGGCGACACCGCGAAGCAGTACTTCTGCATCGCCTTCTTGAGGATCTTGTGGCGGGTCGCCTCGCACTTCTGGATCCGCGCCGGATCCGCCCCTTCGGGGATCTCGGCGAGGGGCATGTCCTCGATCCGTCGGCGGTAGAAGAGCGTCGCGCCCGCGAGCCCGAGCTTCTCCCAGGAGAGCCCATGCTCGCCGAGGACGGCGGGAACGCCCTCGGCCTCGAGCTTCTTCAAGTCCTCGTCGATGCCGCGCTCGGCGAGCGCGCGGCGCACGCCCTCGAGCTGCAGGACCTTCATGACGTCGATCGAGGCGAGGCCGCCACCCACGACGATCGTTCCGTCGATGATCTCGTACTGCGGCCCGCGATAGTCACGCTCGGTGAAGTGGTTGAACCAGTGGATGAACGGGTTCTGGTAGACGAGGCCCTTGCCGACGTACTGGTCGGCACCGTCGATCGGGAACGGTCGATCGCGCCAGGCACCGTTCGCAAGCACGACGGCCGAGAAGCCCCAGCCCTTGGCGAGCTCCGCGAAATCGATGTCCCGTCCGATCTTCGTGTTGGGGACGAAGTGGACGCCGGGGCGTGCGAGACGGGCGTTGATGGTCTCGTACTCCTTCTTGCGAACCTTCACGTGCCAACGCGGCAGGCCGTCCTCGATCTTGCCGTAGGGACGGGGGTTCTGCTCGAAGACGACCGTGGTGATGCCGCGGGCCGCGAGCAAGCCGGCGGCTTCGGCACCGGCGGTGGCTCCCCCCACGACCGCGACCACGTACTGCGGAGAACGGTCAGTCACGGGGGCGGAAGAATACACGAACGCCGAGCAGTGGGAATGCCCGCCTTGACCCTCTCCGGTCGTGCCGATAATCGCCCCGCGATGTCGGATGTGCGAGGTCCCGTGGCGGTCCTCTCGTCCGGGGGCCTCGACTCGGCGGTCCTGCTCGTGGAGATGGCGCACAAGACCGGCCGCGCCGTCCCCATAGTGGTCCATGCGGGTCATGCCTGGGAGACGGCCGAGCGAGAGGCGCTCGCCCGCTTCATCGCGGCCGTCGGCGACGAGCGCATCGCGCCGATCCGTGATCTCGATCTTCCGATGGGCGACGTCTACGGCGCCCACTGGAGCATGACGGGCGTCGGCACGCCCGACTGGGACGCGCCGGACGACACCGTCGAGCTGCGCGGCCGGAATCTCATCCTCCTGGCGAAGGCGCTCGTGCTCGCGGCGATCGAAGGGTGGCCGACGCTCGCCCTCGGCTCGCTCGCCGGCAACCCGTTTCCGGATGCGACGGCGGAGTTCTTCGCCGGGCTCGCCCGCGTCGCGTCGGACGGTCTCCGCGCGGGCCTCACGATCGTCACGCCCTACCGGGGCCTCTCGAAGACCGACGTCATCCGGCGCGGCCGCTCGCTTCCGCTCGAGCTGACGCTCTCGTGCGCGCGGCCCGGTACCGACGGGCTCCACTGCGGCGACTGCAACAAGTGCCGTGAGCGGGTGGAGGCGTTCCGTGAAGCCGGGGTGGAGGATCGAACGCGCTACGCGCGCGTCCGGTAGTCGTGCGGTCGGGTCAGGGCTGCAGGTGGAACGGGGGTGTCAGGCCGAGCGAGGGAAGATCGAACACCTTCGTCGCAGGTCCAACGATTTGCATGATCGGCATGCTGCTGTTCTGGCAGCAGTTGCCGTTGGGCAGGGTCTCGGCCATGCCGCAGCTCCCGTTCGGGGGGGTGTACTCCTGGGAGACGATCGCCTTCATTTCCACAGGATCGCCCGCATAGAAGCCAGCCGAGCCGATGACGAATCCAAACCGCACCAATGCCACGGTGCTGCTGGCCCCCATGAAAGGCGCGTCGGCGCACTGGGCGACGAGGTGATACAAGCTGCCGAAGGAAGGGAAGCCCGCGGGTCTGGTGATGAACCGGACCAGATGACCGTCGTGCTCGAAGACGACGCTCGTGTCGTCGTCGTCACGCCCCGGCTCCGCGAACTCTCCGACCTGCAGGCCCGCATTGTCCACCACGCGAACAGGGGCCCCCGGCGGCGCTCCCGGATCGCCAGCTTGCCCCTTGGGCAGGTCGAGGGGCGTCTCGCGCTTCTTGCAGCTCGCCCGGATGAAGAGTCGTCCGCTGCGCGCCTTGCACAAGATCTCCGCCGCGGCGGGCGACGCCGCGAGGCTCACTGCGAGGAGGAGGACGGCCCAGGTACGTCTCATCGCTCCAGCTCCACGCCGAAGGGCGGCACGAATTCGCTGATGTCGATCGGGATCGCGACGGCCGCCGACACCTGCGAGGGAGACGTGAAGTTCGAGCAGCACACGCCGCTCGCGGGATCGTAGGTCTGGCCGGCGCTCATGCAGCCCTGCGCCGTCGTGCTCACCGCGGCCGACTGCAGAGTTCGTGTCGCGACGGAGCCGCCACCGTAGTAGCCGCTCGCGCCCACGATGACGAGCGGCAGATAGACCACGCTGCTGGACGCCGGCACGAGCGGCGTCCCGGCGCAGCCGGGCGCCTCGAAGTAGAGCCCTCCGACTTTCAGGAACCCGTCGACGGTCGCGATTGCACGGATGCCGACGTTTCCGCGCGTCATCACGATGTAGCCGGTGGCGCTCACGAACCCGATCCGCTTGCCGGTCGCGTCGACTGCGTAGGCGCGAAGCGTGGAGACGGCATTCGGACCGGGATCGCCCTTGGACAAGTCGACGACCGTCTCCTTTCGCTTGCACGCCTCGCGCACGAAGACCGCATCGTTCTTCGCTCTGCACAGAACGGCGTATGCGCGCAGCGGCGTCGCCACGAGCGCGGCGGCGACGGCGACGAGCAGCAGACGCTCGCGACCCGTCACTCCTCGACCTCCACGCGGAACGGTGGCACGAAGCCCCCGAGGTCGACGGGCGTCGGCGGCCCTGCGGTGATAGAGCCCGAGGCTACAGTGCAGCAGAGGCCAGCCGCCGCGATGTACGTCCTGCCAACGCCGGTGCACTGCTCGGGAACCGTGCGGAGCCCGAACGACATGATGGCATGCATCTCGACTGGATCGCCTGGGTAGTATGCCGTCGTGCCGTCGATGAACGCCACGTCGTACAACAGGATGGGCTGTGACGAGATCCAACGCCCACCAGTGCAGGTCGGGCCGTCGAACCACACGATCCCGCCGACCAAACCGTTCGGCCCGAAGGCGAAGGAGAAGGGTCGCCGTCCCGGCAGCCGGAAGACGAACTGGAGCAGCGTGTCGAAGGTACCGGGGACCTGCACGCCGTTCGCGTCCACGGCGCGAAGTCGGGGTTGGCTCTTGCCCGGTGCGCCGGGGTCGCCTTTCGGGGCGCCGCCGACCGCGGCGAGGTCCACCTCCGTCTCCTTGGCCTTGCACGCGTCGCGCGAAAAGACGGCCCCGTTTCGCTTCTTGCAGAACGCCGCTTCCGCCGCGTGCGCGGCGACGAAGAGGAGCGCCACGAGGGTCACGAGAGGCAGAGCACGCACGGCAGGGATTCTCGCGGCGTCGCGTAGCGTGACCGGCCGCCAGCGGAAAGCCCACACGGGATGGACTATGGACCCGCTGGTCCCGCGTGGTCAACGACCCATCAACTGATACGGACCACCCTTTTCGATGCCGCGCTTGTAGGCCGGGCGCGCGTGCATGCGGTCGCGATAGGCCACGAGCTTGGGATAGGGAGTCAGACGCTCGCCCGCGGCTTCGAGGACGAACAGGAGCTGGATGTCGGCGCCGGTGAGGTCGTTCCCGACGAAGAAGTCGTGGCTCCCGAGCGCGTTCTCCATGTAGGAGAGCTGGTTCTCGATCTGCGAGTCGATGTACGGACGCAGGGGCGCGGCGCCGTCGCCGAGCAGGCTCGTGAAGAGTGCCAGCAGGAGAGGCCCCATCGCCGATCCTTCCGCGTAGTGCATCCACTCGATGTATTTCCAGTGGTCGTCGGTGCCGGGTTGCGGGCGCAGGCGACCGTTTCCGTACGTGTCGAGGATGTACTCGACGATCGCGCCGGACTCGGCGATCGTCTTGTTGCCGTCGGTGATGACGGGCGACTTGCCGAGCGGATGGACCTGCTTCAGCTCGGGCGGCGCCAGCGGCATCGGCGCCATGCGCTGGTACTTCACGATCTCGTACGGCGTGCCGAGCTCCTCGAGCAACCACAGGATGCGTTGCGAGCGCGAGTTGTTGAGGTGGTGCACCTTCAGCATGACGTCCCTCCGCTCCGGTGTGCGCGCATCGGAGCAGGCGGGGCCGGCATACGCAAGGGGGATCGACGCCGCCCGGCGTCGCAGGTCCGGCGTTCGCCGGCGCCGGCGTCACAGCAGCGACTTCATCTCGGTGATGAGCTTCGTGATGCTCGCCTTGGCGTCGCCGAAGAGCATCATGCACTTCTCGTCGTAGTAGAGATCGTTGTCGACGCCGGCGAACCCCGGTCGCATGCTGCGCTTGAGCACGATGATCGACTTGGCGCGATCGACCTCCAGGATCGGCATTCCGTAGAGCGGGCTCGACTTGTTCTGCTTGGCGGCCGGATTCGTGACGTCGTTGGCTCCGACGACGAGCACGATGTCGGTGTCGGGAAAGGATGGATTGATCGCCTCCATCTCGTGTAGCTGATCGTACGGGACGTTGGCCTCGGCCAGCAGCACGTTCATGTGCCCCGGCATGCGCCCGGCGACCGGATGGATCGCGTACTTCACGTCGACGCCGCGTTCCTTGAGGATGCTCCCCAGCTCGGCGACCGCGTGCTGCGCTTGCGCCACGGCCATGCCGTAGCCCGGCACGATGACGAGGTTGCGCGCGGTCTCGAACAGGACGGCCGTCTCCTCGGCCGTGATGTTGCGCACGGTGCCCTTCGCCTCGGCGGCGGCAGCCACGTCCTCGTCGGACGCGGTGCCGAAGGCGCCGAAGAGGACGTTCACCGCCGAGCGGTTCATCGCACGACACATGAGGAGCGCCAGCAGGAAGCCCGAGGTGCCGTCGAGCGAGCCCGTGATGATCTGGATCTTGTTCATCAGGACGAAGCCCATCGCCGCGTCCGCGAGCCCGCCGTAGGAGTTCAAGAGCGCGATCACCACCGGCATGTCCGCCGCGCCGATCGGGATGACGAGGAGCAGCCCGAATACGAACGACATCGCGACCATCACGTAGAAGAAGACCGTCGCTGCCTGGGTGACGACGAGGTAGGCCCCGGACGCAACGATGACTGCGAGGAGCGCGAGGCTGATGACGTTCTGCCCCCGGTACGTGATCGGCCGTCCGCGCAGCAGCTCCTGGAGCTTGGCGGCGGCGATCAGGCTTCCCGTGAACGTGAGCCCGCCGACGACGACCTCGAAGTCGAGGGCCGTCAGGGTCACACGGTCGAGCTGCCCCTGGTAGCGGAAATACTCGGAAACACCGACGAGGCACGCCGCCAGCGCGCCGAGCGAGTGCGATATCGCGGTTCGCTGGGGGACGGCGGTCATCGGGATGCGCAGCCCCATCGTGCCCCCGACCACCGCCCCGATCGCGAACCCGAGCGCGATCCACCGGTAGGTGACGATGTGAGGGTGGAAGAGCGTGCCGACGACGGCGATGAACATCCCGAGGGCTGCGAGCGCCATTCCCCGGCGCGCCCATTTGGGCGAGCTCAGGCCCTTGAGACCGAGCACGAACATCGCCGCCGAGACGATGTAGCAATAGCGGAGCGCCGCCTCGGCCACGTGTGCGCGGACGAACTCCCCCATCTCCATGCCCGCGGGCTTGGCTGCGTAGAGAACGGCGACGACGCTGCCGACGAGAGCCACCACGACACCGAGCGCCTGCAGCTCGACCGGCCGACGCGTACCCTTCGCCCGGTCCTCGGCGGTCTTGAACATCCGCAGCATCCGGTCCGTGATGAGGAACCCGCCGACCGCGTTCGTCGACGAGCAGGTGACGGCGATGAAGCCCAGGAGCGTGCACACCCAGCCGTTCGGCACGTTGCTGTAGTCGCTGCCCGCGACCACGAGCGAGCCGACCAGCGAGATCGCCGCGATCGCGTTGGTCGCCGACATGAGCGGCGTGTGCAGGAGCGGCGGGACCCGGGTGATGATGTGGTAGCCGAGGAACCCGGCCAGCATGAAGATGTAGAGGCCGACGTCGAGCTCGGTCGTCATGCCGTCTTCCCCGCCACCGCGGCCTTGACCGCGTCGTTGACGATCCTGCCGTCGTGCGTGACGCAGGTGCCCTTGATGACCTCGTCGTCGAGGTCGAGCGCCAGCTCGCCCTTCTTGACGAACTCGTTCAGCAACTCGGTGACGTTGCGCGCGTACAGCTGGCTCGCGTGCACCGGCATCGTCGCCGGAAGGTTGGTCGGACCGTGGATCGTGACGCCGTGCTTGACGACGACCGCGTCGGCCTCCGTCAGCTCGCAGTTGCCACCCGCTTCGGCCGCGAGGTCGACGATGACCGAGCCGGGCCGCATGCCCGCGACCGTCTCCTTCGTGACGAGGCGCGGCGCGGGCCTCCCCGGCACGAGCGCGGTCGTGACGACGACGTCGAAGTCCTTCGTCCGCTCCGCGAGCATCTCCTGCTGGCGGCGGGCCGCGTCGGCCGAGAGCGCCTTCGCGTAGCCGCCCTTGTCCTCGGCGTCGGCGATACCGAGGTCGAACTCGAGGAACTTGGCGCCGAGGCTCTCGACCTGCTCCTTCACCGCGGCCCGGACGTCGTAGCCCCACACCTGCGCGCCGAGCCGGCGCGCGGTCGCGATGGCCTGCAGCCCGGCTACGCCGGCGCCGATCACGAGCACCCGAGCGGCGAAGATGGTTCCCGCGGCCGTCATCAGCATGGGGAAGAATTTCGCGAGGGATGCGGCCGCGATGAGGACCGCCTTGTAGCCCGCAAGGTTCGCCTGCGACGAGAGGGCGTCCATCTTCTGCGCGCGACTGATGCGCGGGACGCCCTCCATGCCGAAGCTCGTGATCCGCCGCGCGGCGAGCCGCTGCACGAGGTCCGGGCTGCCGAGTGCCTGGAGGAACGCGACCAGCACGGCGCCCTCGCGCAGCCGGTCGACCTCGTCCAGACTGGGCTTCTGGACCTTCAGCACGACGTCGGCCTGCCCGTAGAGCGTGGCCGCGTCTGGAACGATCCGGGCACCGGCCTTCTCGAACGCCGGGTCGGCGTGGAACGCGCCGACGCCCGCACCTGCCTCGACGAGCACCTCGAGGCCGGCCTTCACGAGCACGGCAGTCGCGTCGGGCGTCAGCGCGACGCGGCGCTCACCGGGGACGATCTCCCTCGGAACCGCGATCTTCATGGGATCTCACTCATGGGCGGCGCGCATAGCAGATGATGGGCGCCCGGAGAAAGGCCGTGACCGGTCTGGTGGGCTCCTAGACCCGCCGGCAGGTCCACAGGGCCTTCGTCGGCTGCGCGTTCTCGTCGAAGGGGTCGTAGCGCTCGCACGCGACCCGATCGAAGCCCCCGCGGACGAGGGCCGCCTCGACCTCGTCGTCGCCGTACGGCCGTTGCGCGATGTGGTCGCGCACCTCGTCCCAGCCGCCGCACGAGCGCCGGCGGATCGACACGTCGGCCTCGATCACCGCAGAGCCCTCGCGGCGGCGGTGCGTCCGCACGACCACGGCGTCGCCGACGTCGACCGTCTCCTCGCCCGACCAGTAGCGCTCGTAGCTCGCGGCGAGGTTGAGCTCGAACACGAGGAGTCCGTGCGGCACGAGGCTGCGATGGATCGACGCGAGCGCGCGATCGAGATCGCCGTCGGCCGTGAGCTGGTTCACGACCGTGTACACGCAGAGGACGACGTCGGCCGGCGGCTCCAAGCGCAGCGCCCGGAGATCCTGCTCGACGAGCGTCAGCCGGACGCCCGCCCGGGCCGCCTTCGCCCGCGCGACGGCCAGCATCGCCGGCGCGACGTCGACACCGACCAGATCGTAGCCGCGACGCGCCAGCGCGATCGCGAGGTCGCCCGTGCCGATGCCGAGGTCGGCGATGCGCCGGGCGGCGGGCGCGTGGCGCCCGAGGACGTCGACGATGCGGGGCAGGATCAGGTCGTCGTATGCGCACCCGAACGAGCGCTGCCAGGCGTCGAAGTGCGGCGCGAACGCGTCGTAGGAGATGCCCACGCGAGGGTCGTGACGCGACGGGCGGCGCCTGTCAACGGCGGTTTGCCCGCGCACTCCGCCGCGTCTACGCTGCCGGGCGCCTCATGCGCGCCGCGCTTCCCGAGAATACGACCGTCCCCACGGCCCGGCCCGGTGAGTTCCAGCCCCTGCGGCTCGCCGGCCTCTCGGTGTGGCCTCCGGTCGTGCTGGCGCCGATGGCCGGGGTCACGAACTACCCCTTCCGCCGCCTGTGCCGCGAGTTCGGCGCAGGGCTCTACGTCTCGGAGATGATCAACGCACGCGGGTTCCTCGAGGGGAACCACCGCACGCACCTGCTCGCCTCGAGCCGCCCCGACGAATCGCCGCGCTCGGTGCAGATCTACGGGCACGACCCGGACGAGGTCGGCGAGATGGCGCGCGCGCTCGTGGACGACGGCGTCGCCCACCTCGACATGAACTTCGGTTGCCCCGTTCCCAAGGTGACGCGCCACGGCGGCGGAGCGGCCATTCCCGTGAAGCCGCGCCTGCTGGCGCGCATCGTGCGGGCGGCGGTGCGGGGCGCGGGGCGGGTGCCGGTCACCGTGAAGGTGCGCAAGGGCATCGACGACGGGCTGCTCACGTACGTCGACGCCGGGCGCGTCGCCGAGGCCGAGGGCGCGGCGGCGATCGGCCTCCACGCGCGCACGGCGGCGCAGCTCTACTCCGGGGCGGCCGACTGGGACGCCGTGGCCGCCCTCAAGCGCAGCGTCGGCATTCCCGTGCTGGGCAACGGCGACGTGTGGGAGTGCTGGGACGCGCTCCGCATGATGCGCGAGACCGGGTGCGACGGCGTCATCGTCGGCCGCGGGTGCCTGCGCCGCCCGTGGCTCTTCCGCGAGCTGGCGCAGGTGTTCGACGGCGTCGAGCCGGATCCGCAGCCCGTCCTCGGCACGATCCTCGCGCTCATGCGCCGCCACGCGGAGATGCTGGTCGAGTTCTTCGGAACGGCGAACGGCATGCGCCAGATGCGCAAGTGGTGCGCCTGGTACACGACCGGCTTCCAGCACTCGGCCGCGGCGCGCGCGGCGCTCATGCGCATCGGGTCGCTGGGCGAGATGGACGCCATCCTCGCCCGCCTCGATCCGAGCGAGCCGTTTCCGCTGCGCACGGTCCGGCACAACCGGGTGAAGGACAACCGGGTGCAGCGCGTGACGCTGCCGCACGGCTACCTCGCGGCGCGCGACGACGACACGCCGCCGCCCGAGCCCGACGATCCCGCCGAGCGGCGCGCGTGGGACGCCGCGCTCGACGGCGGCTGAGGTTGCACGCGACGGGACGTCGGTGCTACCACCGCCGCCCCCGTGGGACTCCTCTCCGCCAGCACGAGTGTCGTCCGCTTCGTCGCCGCGAAGCCGGCGCGCGTCGAGCGCGACGCGATCGCGCGCGCCGTCACGAAGCACGCGTTTCGCGAGAGCGAGCCCGGCGTGGGCGACGCGCGGCAGGCGTGGGGCTGGGTCACGATCCACGATCCGTTGCTGGTCGAGTTCACGGCCGCGGACCTCTTCTTCCACCACTACCTCGTCCTGGGATTTCGCTACGACAAGCGGCTCGTGCCGCCGAAGCTCCTCATGCTGGAGCGCCGGCGGCTCGAGAACGAGCGCAAGGCGGAGCGTGGCGTGGGCAAGCTCGGGGCGGCCGAGCGCCGTGAGATCAAGGACGAGATCGCCCAGCGCCTGGTGGCCCGGGCGCTGCCGACGCCGCGCCTGTTCGACGTCGTGTGGAATCTCGAGGCGGGTCGGGTCTACTTCAGCGGCAAGCTCCGGGCCGCGCGCGAGGCGTTCGGCGACTGCTTCCGCCGCACGTTCGGCGTGACACCGGTCCCGCTGATCCCGTACCTCGCGGCCGAGCACGTGGGTCTGGAGCCGCATCACGTCGACGCGGTCCGCGCCGTCGAGCCGGCGAGCCTCACGGGGACGGCGGCCGCCCCGCCCTCCGAGGTGCCGCGCCTCCCGCTCCCCCCGGTCGAGGCCGACGAGGACGAGGACGAAGAGGAGATGCGCGAATGAACGAGGATTTCGTCGCGGTCGTCGAGTCGAAGCGCTTTCTCGGACGTGAGTTCCTCACCTGGCTCGTGCACACGATCGAGGAGGGCGGCGGCCGGATGGAGCGCGACGGCCACACGATCGAGCTGCAGCTCGGCGACCGCGTGACGCTCGCCGGCACGGGGCCCGACAAGCCGCGGCTCACCGTGGCGGGGACGGGGGACCTCCGGGCCGAGATCGGCGCCGGACTGCGGCGCGGCAAGCTCCTCGACCAGGCGAAGATCGTCATCCTGCGCGGCGAGCGGCGCTGGGAGCTGTCGCTCGACGGCGGCATGCTCACCTACGACAGCCTGCGCTGCCCGCAGCTCGGCGACCACGACAAGAGCGCCCACGACGACCCGCGCGCGGCGTTCGAGAACGACCTCTTCCTGCGCATCGCCGACATGGAGAGCGCGGTCGAGCTGCTCGACCATCTCTACGCCGAGTTCTGTCGCGTCCGCGGCTCTGCGAGCTGGACGCGCCGCACGCTGCCCGAGCTGCGCGCGTGGATCGAGACCCTGCGCTAGGAGATCTTCTGCCGCAGGAGGCGCAGCGAGGGGAAGCCGAGCGCGAGCGTCTGCCAGAACCAGCCCGGGGCCGCATCCCCGAGCCCGGCGTCGCGCGCGAGCCGGGCGGCGTACAGCGCCTCGCCCACGTGCGTCGCCATGGCGCCCAGGAAGATCGCCTGGACGAGCCATTGCGGGAGCGCCGTCGTGACCCGAGTGCACCAGAGGTCGTA